>CAZAAT010000020.1:0-33961 GCA_964483175.1 uncultured Bacilli bacterium | reverse complement strand
ATCAGATAAACAGTCTGTTCCAAATTGTAACCTTGGAAACCTTGCTGTCCGTAGTCCTTATAAGCATTGATCGGCTTAATGGTAATCTCATCCGGTGAGACCCCGTTGCTGGTGAACTCCCGGAGCAATTTTTGCGTCTTCTCTTCAAGTAGTCGATAGCCTAGGGCCAGTTCATCCCGGCCAACCGATTCACGCATCGTCACCGTCCATTTTACCGTGTCGCAAATAAAGTTTTGGCTGGCACTGCCGGTTACGCTAATAGTGTGCTGACCCTGGCGGCTCAAGTAAAAGAAAGCTCCTAAGACCGAGGCGGCAATGATCATGGCAACAGAAAAGATTACTACTGATTTATTTTTCATCGGCTTGTCCTCCCTTGTTACCATTATACCATGCTCGAAGCCATAAATTTAAACGACCAAATATAGCAATGTTTCCCTTGCTTTCATCAAAAAAGGAGCCTTGTATGAGGCTCCTCTAAAACTGCTGACTGATTTTGCTTATGCCAACTGCTTGCGCAGAAGCTCGTTGACAAGTTTGGGATTAGCTCGGCCTTTGGACTCTTTCATCACTTGACCGACCAAGAATCCGAGGGCTTTGTCTTTGCCATTCCGATAGTCTTGGACCGAACCGGGATTAGCTGCAATTACCTCAGCCACAATCCTTTCTAGCTCTGCGGTATCGCTGATCTGAGCCAGCCCTTTCTCCTGTACGATGGCATCAGGATCTTTTCCGGTGGCAAAGATCTCTTCTAATACGCTTTTCGCTGCCGTCCCGCTGATAGTTCCCTTTTCTACAAGCCCTAGCAGTTTGGCCAGCAATTCGGGGGTAACCTTTGACTCTTCGATCTCTTGCTCGGAGGATTTGAGCAGCCTGGTTAACTCACCCATCATCCAGTTGCTGACAACCTTGGGGTCATTGTATATGGCGACGGTGGCTTCGAAAAAGTCAGCCTGGGCCCTGCTGGAGATGATTAAATCCGCATCATACTCCGGCAGACCGTACTCCCGGACAAAACGTTCAAACTTGGCCGGTGGCAACTCCGGCAACCTAGCTCGGACCTCTTCAATCCATTCCGGGCTGACTAGGACCGGGACCAAATCTGGTTCAGGGAAGTAGCGGTAATCGTCAGCTTCCTCTTTGGTCCGCATGGAGTGGGTCTTGCCGGTTCCCTCATCCCAGTGCCGGGTCTCCTGAATAATCGACTCGCCTTTATCCAAGAGCTTAGCCTGGCGAACCTCTTCATATTCCAGGGCCTTTTGCACCGCCCGGAACGAGTTGAGGTTCTTGAGTTCGACCTTGGTCCCAAACTCGGTGGCGCCAACCGGGCGCAAAGAGATGTTGGCGTCACAACGCAAAGAGCCTTCCTCCATCTTACAATCAGATACCCCGGTATACTGCAGGATTGATTTGAGGGTGGTGAGGTAGGCATAGGCCTCCTCCGGCGAACGGATATCCGGCTCCGAGACGATCTCGATCAGCGGGATACCACCGCGGTTGAAGTCCTCAAGAGAGTAATCCGACCCTAAAATATTATCCCCCGAGTGGACGCTCTTGCCCGCCTCTTCTTCGAGATGGATCCGGGTAACCCCGATGTCCTTGGTCTTCCCGTTGACATGGATGGTCACCTTGCCATTTTTACAGATCGGGAAGTCAAATTGGGAGCACTGGTAGGCCTTGGGCAGATCAGGATAAAAATAGTTCTTGCGATCGAACTTGCTATACTGCTGGATCTCGCAGTTCAAAGCCAGACCAGCCTCAATGGCGTAATCTACCGCTTTCTTATTTAATACCGGCAGAGCCCCCGGCATCCCTAGACAAACTGGACAAGTTTGACTATTCGGTTCAGCGCCAAACTCGGTTGAACAGGCGCAAAATAGTTTGGATTCGGTACGCAACTCGGCATGAACCTCCAAGCCGATGATGGTTTCATACTTTTGGCTCATCAGGCTACACCACCTTTCTCCGGTAGCTCAGGTCTTCTTTGGCGCGCATCAACCAGTTTCTCCACTACGTGCGCTACCTGTAAAATCCGGCCCTCGCCAAAGGCGGGTCCCATGATCTGCAGACCAAAGGGCAAACCCGCTTTGGTATAACCGCCAGGAACCGAGATGGCAGGGATCGCGGCCAGATTGGCCGGAATCGTAAACAGGTCTGACAGGTACATGGCCACGGGGTCTGCGCTCTTCTCGCCAATCTTATAAGCTGGCGTAGGCGTGGTCGAAGTGAAAATTACATCACACTGTTCAAAGGCCCGTTGAAAATCTTGGATTATTAGCGTGCGAACCTGCTGAGCCTTGCGATAATAGAGATCATAATTACCGGCGCTCAGGGCGTACGTTCCCAGCATTATCCGGCGCTTTACTTCCGGACCAAAACCTTCGCCACGGGTATTTTTGTACATGGTCAACACATCAGGGGCTTCTTGGCTCCGATGCCCGTAACGGACCCCATCAAAGCGGGCCAGGTTCGAACTGCATTCAGCTGAAGCGATAATGTAATAGGTGGCTTGGGCTGCTTTGGTATGGGGGAGTGAAATCTCCACGACTTGGGCGCCGGCCTCCTCCAGCTTCTTAACCGTAGCCAAAATCCCATCCTTAATCTCCAGATCGAGCCCCTCGACAAAAAATTCTTCGGGCAGGCCGATGCGCAATCCGCGGACATCACCGGTGAGAAAGCTGGTATAATCGGGCACCTCTCTATCTGCCGACGTGGAATCACCAGCATCATGGCCGGCGATCGCCTGTAAAACCAGGGCTGCATCGGTAACCGTTTTGGTTATTGGCCCTACCTGGTCAAGCGAAGAGGCAAATGGCACCACTCCGTTGCGCGAAATCAGGCCATACGTCGGTTTTAGCCCTACCACCCCGCAGAACGCAGCCGGTTGCCTAATGGATCCACCGGTATCGGTGCCCAGGGCAAAAATGGCCTCCCCGGCAGCAACAGCCGCCGCCGAACCGCCACTGGATCCTCCCGGTACCCGCTCGAGGTCCCAGGGATTAGCGGTTGTGAAAAATGCGCTCGTTTCGGTAGAAGAACCCATCGCAAACTCATCCATATTATGTTTGCCAACTAATGGGGACATCTGATGTAACAATCTTTGATAGACGGTACAATCAAAAGGAGGGACGTAATCCTCTAACATCTTAGAGGAACAGGTTGTCCGCACCCCGTTTGTACTCATATTATCCTTCAGACCCATGGGGATACCGGCCAAAGGCGGTACCTCTTCACCCCGTTGCAGCCTGCTATCAACTGCCCTAGCCATCGACCGGGCCAGCTCAGGGGTGGTGGTAACATAGGCCTTAACCTGCGAGTCAAGGTTTTCCACCCGCTCCAAGACCGAATCAGTAACCTCGGCGGCACTGACCTCCCGGCGGCGTAGCATCTCCCTGAGCTCATGGGCGGTATAATGGTAAAAACTCATTGGTGACTCCTCCTTTAGTCCATGATCTTGGGAACCCGGAAGTAGCCGTCTTTCGGGTCGGGGGCGTTAGCCAAAGCCACCTCCTGTGGAAAGGACTCTGCTACCTTATCCTCACGGAAAACATTTTGCAGGTTAACAGCGTACATGGTCGGCTGTACACCCTCGGTATCTATCGATTGCAGTTCTTCTGCTGTTTGCAGAATGGCGTTAAGATCGCCGGTGAACTCCTCAACTTCTTGCTCTGACAGCTCCAAACGGGCCAAATGAGCCACCTTTTTAAGCTCTTCTCTGGTGATCACTCTGCGTCACCTCCTTGCTCTGACAACAGCTTGCTAAATTCCTCCTCGGAGAGGATGGTTATCCCCAACTGCTCGGCTTTGGCGAGCTTTGACCCGGGATCCGCTCCGACAACCACATAATCCGTGCGTTTGGAAACACTACCGCTGACTTTACCGCCTCGGCCGACGATGGCCTGGGTGGCCTCAGAGCGAGTGTATCCTTCTAAACTGCCGGTTAACACAAAAGTTTTCCCGGCCAAAGGGGTGTCTTTATTGCGCGCCAGCGGCTGGACAAAGTTTACCCCGGCTGCGCGGAGGCCTTCGATCACCGCGAGGTTTTGCTCCTCACGGAAAAAGCCGATTAGACTCTCGGCAATCCGCGGGCCGATCTCTGGTATCGCCTCCAGCTCAAGCTGATCAGCCTTGGCCAGACTATCAAGATCACCGAAATGCTCGGCTAAAATCTGGGCAACGCGTGTGCCGACAAATCTGATACCCAAAGCTACCAATAACCGGGCTAGCGGCCGCGTTTTTGAATCAGCAACCGCCCGCACAAGGTTCTCGGCTGACTTGGTCCCAAATCGCTCCAAGCCGACCAAATCTTCGGCTTTGAGCCGATATAAGTCGACAACATCGGCGACTAAACCGGCTGCGGTCAGTTGATCAACGACGGCTGGGCCCAGGCCTTCGATGTCCATCGCCCCCTTAGAGGCAAAGTGGATGATCCGCTCTTTTTGCTGGGCCGGGCAGGCCAAGCCAACACACCTGGTCACGGCTTCTCCCGGTTCCCGCACCGCTTTAGCATGGCAGGCCGGACATTTGTCGGGCATCACAAAGGGGATCTCGGCCCCGGTGCGCTCTTGCGTAACCACCCGGACAACCTCCGGGATAACATCTCCAGCCTTCTGGATAATCACGGTGTCACCGATCCGGATATCTTTGGCTGTAACATAATCTTCATTGTGGAGGCTGGCCCGACTGACCACCGACCCGGCTATCCGTACAGGTTCTAAGATGGCCAAAGGAGTAATGGCTCCGGTGCGACCAACCTGGACGACGATCTCCTTAACCTTGGTCTGACGCTGTTCAGCCGGAAATTTAAAGGCAATATGTCCCCGCGGATTATGCCCGGTAAAACCCAACTCACGGTAGGCCGAAAGAGAGTTGATCTTGACGACAATCCCGTCGATCTCGTAATCCAGTGCACTGCGGTTTTCGGTCCAATAAGTACAATAATCGATGACTTCTTCGATGCTTGCACAGAGTTTGCATTCGGGATTGACCGGAAGCCCCCATTCTTTAAGCAGACTGAGCGCCTGCCACTGGGTTTCGATTTCCAGTTCCGGATCAGCAGATAAGATACTATAACAGTAGATTAGCAGTGGCCGGGCCGCCGTCACCGCCGGATCTAGCTGGCGAATTGAGCCGGCTGCCGCATTACGCGGATTGGCAAAGGTCGATTCTCCGGCTTGCTCGCGGGCCAGATTAAGTTGTTCAAAGTCCGCAGACCGCATGTACGCTTCGCCCCGAACCGCAAGTCGATGCCCAACCGATTGGCGCAGTTTTAGCGGCAGAGCTTTGATCGTCTTGATGTTTGCGGTAACATCCTCACCCTGTAAGCCGTCGCCACGAGTAGCTGCCTGTGTCAGTACCCCGTCGGTATAGGTAAGCGCGATCGTCAACCCATCGATCTTTAACTCTGCGACATACTCAATAGCCTGCTGGGTGCCTAGCATTTTCTTGAGTCTAGCATCGAAAGCCCTAAGTTCTTCGGCAGAGTAGGCATTTGCTAAACTCAAGAGCGGCACCGGATGGGTGACCGTCCCGAATGCCTGGTTTAGCCCTCCGCTAACTCGTTGAGTTGGAGAATCCGGGGTGACGAGGTGCGGAAACTGCTCCTCTAAACTCCGCAGTTCCTGCATCAACCGATCATATTCCTGATCTGAAATGCTTGGATTGTCTAGTACGTAATATAGGTAATCATGATGCCGAATTTCGTCTCGCAACGCCGCAACCCGCATTCGAGCATCTGCAAAATCAGCCATATGCCCTCCGATTTATTTTGCTATTGCATAATCAGCAAAGGTATCAGGCTTATGTATCACATTGATGCTGGTTAATGGCCAGTACCGCATCAATGCCCTGCCTTCGATGAGCTTCTTGGGGATATAGCCGACCCCAAAATACCGGCTATCTTGGCTGTTATTACGGTTATCCCCTAAAACAAATACCGTGCCTTCGGGAACCTCAAAGGGACCAAAACGTTCATTAATCGGTTCGGAGATGTAGTCTTCCTCCAGTACACGGCCGTTCAGATAAACTTTACCGTTTTCGATCATGATCTCGTCACCGGGAATGCCAATTACCCGTTTGATGAAGCGGTACTTGGGGTTTGCCGGATATTTAAAGACGATAATTTCGCCCCGTTTCGGTTCGGTAAACCGATAAGATAGCTTATCAACGATCAAACGTTCACCATCATGCAGTGTAGGTACCATGCTGGCGCCATCGACAACATATGAACGGCCGATGAAGGTCATGATGAACATGGCCAATAAGATGGCGATGACAATTGATTCGATATACTCCATAACCACCGATTTTTCCCCAACCTTACCCATTTTGTGTCCCCTTTCAGTCTCCGTTTTCTGCACCATACTACAGCTCGACCTCCTGGATAGCCCGGCCTAACGGCGGGATAACCTGCTTTTTGCGAGATAGGACACCAGGCAGAAAAACTCTATTGCCTTCAACGACATAGCCAAATGCCTTTTCGACCACATGAATCGATGATCCGACTACCAAAAGCTCGCTACCATGCCGGAAAAGATCAGTGACCATTAGCATAAATAAATCTAGACGGTTATTCTGTCGGTAGCCTTCCATTTCCTCCAAAAGTTCTCGGCTCCGCTCCAGAAAACGATCTAGGTTGGCGGTTTCCACCTGGGCCACACCAACTTGATATCCATCGCCAAAAGAAAAGACCTTGAGATCACCGGTGATTATCTCTTCCGGAGACATTTTTTCCGCATCAGCCGCGGCTGCAAACAATTCTTGGCCAAAGGCAGCTATATCCGCAATCCCAGCTATTTCAGCCAGTCTGGCCGCAATCGTCTGATCCTTAGCCGTTGTCGTCGGTGATCTAAATAACAGTGTATCGCTGATAATCGCCGATAGCAAGAGACCTGCCATTTCAGGGGTTAACGATACCCCTTCCTGTTGGTAGGAGTCGGCGACCAGAGTGGCGGTGCTGCCAACCGGCTCATTGCGCACATAAATCGGGTTAACCGTTTGCACATCGCCAAGCCGGTGATGGTCAACCACCTCGATCACCTCTGCATCCTCCAGCCCTTCCACTGATTGGCTTAACTCGTTATGGTCGACGAGGATAACCTTCTTCGCCGGCCCGGCCAATAGATTGCCGCGCCCGATCAGGCCCAACAACTTGCCATCAGCATCGACTACCGGATAGTTGCGGTGTTTGTATCTAAGCATCCGATCCTTGGCGTGATCAAGCAAATCATGGGGACTAAAGGTCAGAACTCTGCTGCTCATGGTGGAGCTGACCGGCAGACTCATCGTGATCCGCCTAGCAACAGTATAAGTATCTAGCGGCGAGGAAATGACGCAGACAGCCTCGGCCATGGCCCGTTGCAGAATCCGCTCTGATACTGAAAACCCGCCGGTCACCACGATACAGGCACACCCTGCATCAATCGCCGCCTCCTGCGCATTTTCCCGGTCGCCGATTAGTAAAATGTCGCCTTTAGAAAAATACTTCGCCATGCTCTCCGAGCTCATGGCCCCGATAAGCAAACGCCCGGGTAATAATGGACATGATTGCGGGGATGGGGTCAGTAATCGCCCTTGTACAGCGATGACTAGATTTTCGACCTGGAGCGGATTTTGATCCAGGGAAATCTGCTCCTCGGCAAAATATTTTTTGGCCACATCGCCGACGGTTACGATCCCCACGACGCGATTTTCGGCATCGACAACCGGTATCGTACGGAGCTCTCCTTCTTTGATCAGCCGTCCAATCTCGACAAGCGGTGTATCAGAGAAAACACTGGTTACGTCTGATTGCATCACATCGGCCACTCTACCGCGTAGATCAGGAACCAGTTCCGGTGTATCAAAGCCAAATCGCTCTAACACGTACTGGGTTTCCGCATTTATCTGTCCCAAACGCCCGGGGACTGCTCGGAGCTGCTCCCCGCTTTGGGCCCAGAGTTCATTTTTTAACCGACTATAGGCGATCGCCGACACGACCGAATCGGTATCGGGATTTTTATGTCCAATCACCCAAACCTGATTACCCACAACAAGCCTCCTTAACAACCCTACCTAACGAATAATAGTCACAGGGGCAAAGCTGGCTAACAACTGCTTTACACCCTCACCGGGAAAAGCGACCACTAAAATCGCATCGGCCCCCTCACCTTTGACGCTGACAATCGTCCCGGTGCCGAATTTCGGATGGGAGACCTTAACCCCAGCCTTGAACTGATCGGATGCCACCTTCTGCTGCGGGGCGAGAACCTTTTCGACTCCTGGCGCAGAAACCGATTCCCGCTGGGTTTGCGGGGCTGCGAAAGCTCCGCGAGCGCTTTTTGGCTTGATCTCTTCTTTAAGCTCAGCCGGAATTTCTTCGATGAAACGCGAAGGCAGCCGGTTATCGGTGAGCCCGAAAATCGTGCGCCGGGCAGCAGAGGTCAAGTAAAGACGCTCTTTGGCGCGGGTTATCCCGACATAACATAAGCGGCGCTCCTCTTCCAGTTGGTCCATTTCCCAAACTGAGCGGGAATGGGGGAAAATACCCTCTTCTAGGCCGGCCAAAAACACCACCGGAAACTCCAAGCCTTTGGCGCTATGCAATGTCATCAGTGTAACTAGATCGCTTTCACCCTCATATGAATCAATATCTGAGAGCAGGGCCAACTGTTCCAAAAAGAGCCCTACCCCTTCCCCCGGCAATTCACGGTCATACTGCTGGGTGGCGGAGAGAAACTCATTGATATTTTCCAGCCGACCCTTGGCCTGCTCGTCCTTGGACAACACCAGCTCGGCACGGTAACCAGAGACCTCGAGCAGCTCCTCGACCAGGTTGGTCAGCGACTCCCCTTCTTGCTGGGCTCGTAGATCTTCGATCATTTTAACAAAATCGCCGATTTTGCTTTTAGCCCTGGTCTCAACGGTTTCACTGCCAGCTGTGATATCTAACAATACCTGATAAAGACTTGTTCCCCGCTGAGCCGCCCGGCTTTCCAGTTTGCCAACTGTAGTCTCGCCGATGCCGCGCTTAGGAACATTGATAATCCGTTTAAGGCTGATGTTATCAGCCGGATTGTAGATCACCCTCAGGTAAGCAATCAAATCCTTAATCTCTTTCCGATCGTAGAAGCGCAGCGAACCAACGACGGTGTAGGGCACCCCTCCATAGAGAAAGGCCTCTTCAAACGGGCGGGACTGCGCATTGGTCCGGTATAAAATCGCGATATCAGCACTCTTGAAGCCCGCCTGGTGCAGCCTAGTAATTTCATCAATGATGAATTTGGCCTCATCTCGCTCATCCGCCGCCCAATAAACCTTGATCGGCTCACCTTGCCCAGCCTCGGTCCAGAGGTTCTTTTTGGTCCGGGCGATGTTGAATTGGATCAGGTTGTTCGCCGCCGACAAGATCGTCTGGGTCGACCGATAATTTTGTTCGAGCTTGATGACTTTGGCATTCGGATAGTCCCGCTCAAATGCCAAGATATTGCTAATATCCGCACCGCGCCACCCGTATATACTTTGGTTATCATCGCCGACTACGCAGAGATTGGAGTATTTGGCTGCTAGCAGATTAACCAGCTCATACTGGGCTTTATTGGTATCTTGGTATTCATCTACGAGTATATAACGAAAACGCTCCTGATAGTATTCGAGAACGACCGGATTATTTCTAAACAGCAAAACCGTTTGCATAATCAGGTCATCAAAATCGACAGCCCGATTTTCCCCTAGTTTCTGCTGGTAAAGCTGGTACACCCGAGCGATGGTCTTCTCCCAAAAATCGGTGGCCCGCTCCCCGTAATCTGCCGGGGTCTGCAGTTCATTCTTGGCCCGGCTGATGGCCTCGAGTACAGAGCGGGGCGGAAAATTTTTATCATTAATATTAAGCTCTTTTAACACCTCTTTAACCAAGGCGAGCTGGTCTTGGCTATCATAGATAACAAAGTTAGGGTCAATACCTTGCTTGGCTCCATCGGCACGCAAGATCCGCACACAGGTCGAGTGGAAGGTGCTGACCCAAATCCGCTCCGCAGAATAGCCCAACAGCCGTTCAACCCGCTCCTTCATCTCCCCGGCGGCTTTATTCGTAAAGGTAACCGCTAAAATATTGGCCGGGCTAACTCCGCGTTGGGAAATCAGGTAAGCGATCCGCTGGGTTAATACCCTGGTTTTCCCGGAACCAGCTCCGGCCAGAATCAGCAAGGGACCGTCGCCATAAGTTACTGCCGCATATTGTTCAGGGTTTAGATTGTCCAAAATATCCATAAAAAAACAAAACTCCCAATAGATGTGATCACAGAGAACAAGTAAATTGTATTCTCTATTCGAAGGATAGTCTCCTGGCAACGGAAGACTTTTCCCTTTCAGCCTAGCACCTAAAGTATGAGTCAAGCATAGTTAGGTGGTGAGGTGATAAACATGCCCCACAGATGTCCGAGAGGCACATTTGCTTATATCATCCGGCCGGGCGATACTTATTTTCGACTTGCTCAGCGCTATGGTACCACAGTTACCCGAATTATTGCTGCCAACCCTGGACATAACCCAAACCAACTACAGGTCGGAGAAAGAATCTGTATTCCAACCACCGAACCGCCTGTACAATGCCCCGCCGGCACACGCAGCTACCGCGTGCGCTCCGGTGACAGCCTCTTTTTAATTGCCCGCCGGTTTGGTGTCTCGATGAGTGCGATCATCAATGCGAACCCTAATGTTGATTTTGACGAGGCGCTGGCCATTGGCATGGTTCTGTGCATACCTAGATAAGTCGGAATTAATAGAACAAGCCGGGAGTTTCACCCGGCTCTTTGCTTACTTACTCACCAACCAGCTTTAAGCCGACAACACCAATAAGAATCAAACTAATAAACAATAACCTTAGCGGTGCTGTTGAGTCACCAAAAAAGATAATACCAACCAGCACCGAACCCACCGCCCCGATGCCGGTCCAGACCCCGTATGCTGTTCCCAGCGGTAAGGTTCTCATGGCTTGCGAAAGCAAGGCGAAGCTGATAATCATAAAAACCAGCGTAATGATGCTGGGCCAAAGCTTTGAAAAACCCTCGGGAATACTTCATCGAAGTCGCCCAAATAACTTCCATAATTCCGGCGATGACTAGATACACCCACGCCAACTATCTTCAACTCCCTCAGCTTTGGTTAGTAAGGTATGGAATCTGCTTATTTGGGATTGTATCGGCGAAACCTTTGAGTTCTGCCAACACTCGGTGAGCTTGGATTAACTCTTCTATCGGAGGTAGTATTTGTAATTGTACCAATGACCTCGGGTGGCTGCAACAAATATGGGTAAAAAACAATAAAAATTACCCATATCAACGCGATATGGGTAAGAGCTACTTCAGGTATGGCCTTGTTACAATTCCAACCCTGCCGGCTCCTTAGTTTCGATACGCTTCCTTTGCAAATGCGCCAAAAAATTGAATGAGACATTCCGCTTGCTGAGCACATCAAAGGCAACAGCAGCTAGCAGCACCAAACCTTTAACGACCTGTTGGACGTTTGAGCTGATCCCCATAATCGACATCCCATTGTTCAGAACTCCCATGATCAATGCCCCGATCAGTGTACCACCCACCGTGCCGATGCCTCCCGAGGCGCTAGCCCCACCGATGAAGCAGGCACCGATCGCATCCAATTCAAAAGACTGACCGGACTGTGGCGAAGCAGAGTTGAGCCGGGCCGCAAAGACAATACCGGCGACAGCCGCCAGAAAAGCCATGTTCACATAGGCCAAAAAGAGCAACTTATTGGTCTTCACCCCGGATAGACGCGCAGCCTTTTCGTTGCCACCAAGAGCATATAAGTGGCGTCCGATCACCGTTCGAGAGGTAATAAAACTGTACACAATTAATATCAAGCCAAGAATTATTAAGACCATGGGAATTCCGCGGTAGTTCGCCAAAATGTAGAATAACCAAATGATGGCCGCGGAAATGACCAGCAGCTTAGCCAATAAGGCCCAAAGCGAATCCACCGCATAGTCTTTCTTTTTTCGTGAGTAATAGCCAATGATTTGGGTTGCACAAAAAATGGCGGCAATCAGTATGCCAACCAACAAACAGGTAGTATTCCGGACACCAAACAGATGGGCATTACTAAACAAATCAGGAACATATCCGGTAGAATAAGCCAGATATTCTTTTGGGAACGGAGCCAGGGTAAGCCCATTCAAGACAATTAGCGTCAACCCTCGAAAAACCAGCATTCCGGAGAGGGTCACGATGAAGGCGGGAATCCGCAGATACGCAATCCAGAATCCCTGCCAAATACCGATTCCGATGCCGATCAGTAAACATAAGAGGATGGAAAGGTGGGGATTCCAATGCCAAGAGATGATAAACGTTGCGGCACAAGCACCAATCAACGCCACCACCGAACCGACGGAGAGATCAATGTTTCCCCCGGTTAGAATGCAAAGCAGCATACCAACGGCCAAGATGACTACATAGGCATTCTGGAAAATCAGGTTAGATACATTCATGGGTTTTAACAAAACACCGCGTGTTAAAACCTGAAATAACAGGATAATCGCCAAAAGTGTGAAGAGCAGCATGTATTGCTTTAAGTTGTTGCGAAACGTAGTTCGCAAGTTCATGCGCTGATACCCCCTTTGCTTGCCTTCATAATGAGGTTCATTATACCTTCTTGAGTTGCCGCAGCCCGGGGGAGTTCAGCAATCATTTTGCCCTCGTTCATCACGTAAATTCGGTCACACATTCCCAGGATCTCGGTGAGATCCGAAGAAACCAGCAGAATTGCTTTTCCCTGCCGCACAAGGTCATTAATTATCTCGTAAATCTCATATTTTGCCCCGACATCTACGCCTCGGGTTGGCTCATCAAGAAGGAGGACATCCGGTTGGGAAAAGATCCACTTGCCTAAGAGAACCTTTTGTTGATTTCCGCCAGACAAATTCCCCACGAACTGCTCAACATTTGGCGCCTTGATACCCAGGGTTTCGCGATATGAATCAGCCATTTTCCGCTCAAGATCCTGATCAATCCGCCCCTTATTAGCTACAAAGTCCGTACGAGCCAACGTAATATTGTGCATAATGCTGCCATCGAGCCATAGTCCACTCTGTTTGCGATCCTCAGTAACATATGAGATGCCCGCTTTAATCGCCTGAGGGATCGAATGTAATTCTAACTTCTTTCCATCCTTGATTAGCGTGCCTGAGGTTTTAGTTCCATAGGCCTGCCCAAATATGGACATTACCAGTTCAGTTCTTCCGGCGCCAACCAGTCCATAAATTCCGACCACTTCACCTTTATTAATTTTCAAGGATACATCGTCGACTACTTTCCGATCGGTATAAAGCTCATGGAATACTGTCCAGTGTTGAACCTCTAACGCCACTTCCGCCCGTATGCTTTTTGGGCGATATGGATAGCGCTCGGTCATCTCTCGGCCTACCATGCCTCTAATAATTCGCTCTTCGGTAATATCGTCACTCGCTTGATTTAGCGTTTCCACCGTCGATCCATCGCGAAGAATAGTTATCCTATCAGCACAATAAGCGACCTCGTTAATCTTATGAGAAATAATTATTGAGGTGATGTTCTTTTCTGAGCGCAGTGACAACAATAGATCCAAGACCTTGCGCGAATCAGCCTCATTTAAAGCGGAGGTAGGTTCATCCAAGATCAAGAGGCGCACATTCTTGGTTAGCGCTTTCGCAATTTCAATTAATTGTTGTTTGGCTATGCTAAGATCTTTGATAAGCGTACGTGGGTCTTCGCAAAGCCCCACCATCTGAAGGTATTTTTCAGCCTGTTGATAGGTCTGGTCCCAGTTGACAATCCCGCGGTGCTGCCGTTCATTGCCGAGAAACATATTCTCACCGATAGATAGATAGGGCACTAAGGCTAATTCCTGGTGGATGATGACAATCCCCAGACGCTCTGAGTCACGAATTCCCTGATGGCGGCAGAGCTGCCCGTCAAAAAAGATCTCACCCGAATAAGAACCATAGGGAAGTACCCCGCTTAAGATATTCATCAACGTTGTCTTCCCGGCTCCATTCTCCCCCACTAGCGCATGGATCTCGCCTTCTAAAACGGTTATGTTCACATTATCTAATGCCTTGACACCGGGAAACTCTTTGGTAATCGCCCGCATTTCCAACAACGTTTTTGCCAAAGTCACCACCCCCTTCTAGAAGGGTGCGGATGGGTGGTCAATGCACCCATCCGCTAGCATGATTACCTAGTTGGCTAATTGTTCAGGTGTATAGTAACCGCTATCTATAAGCAGTTCCTTGTAATTGTTGATATCTGCAAAGACCGGTGCACAGAGGTAAGTGGGGATAACCCGGACGCCATTATGGTAGGTGGTGGTGTCATTGATCTCCGGTTCTGATCCACTCATAATCGCCTCGACCATGCCCACAACCTTGGCGGCCAGGGTACGGGTATCTTTAAAAATGGACATCGACTGTCTTCCAGCAATGATATTTTTGACATTGGCAATGTCACAATCTTGGCCGGTAATAATCGGGAAATCTTCAAAGCCGGCTCCGACCAGAGAATTGGTGACGCCAAGTGCCGTAGAGTCGTTTGAGCACAGTACCGCGTCAAGTTTTCGTCCACTAGAGTAATGAGCTGCGATCAGATTATCCATACGGGCCTGAGCTCTCTCCGAAGACCAGGCGGGCGTAGCAATCTGCTCGAAGGCGATCTGGCCGGAAGGAACAATTACTTTGCCGCTTTCGATGTACGGGGCGATCACATCGTAAGCGCCTTGATAGAAATAACGGGCATTGTTGTCATCTGGAGAACCGCCGACGATTTCAATGTTAACGGTTCCGTCAAGTGTTTCCAAGCCGAGCGCCTTTTCTAAATACTCACCCTGAATGGTACCGACCATATAGTTATCAAAAGTAGCATAATAAGAAACCGCGTCAGTTTCCATAATTAAACGGTCATACGCAATTACCGGGATCCCCTCATCTTTCGCCACTGCGAGAACAGTGCCTAACGAGCTGCCATCAATCGACGCGATGACCAGAATATCTGCTCCGTTTAAGATCATGTTTTCAATTTGGGAAATCTGCAGCGCTACGTCATTATTCGCATACTGTAGGTCGACTTCATAACCTGCTGCCTCAAATTTCGCCTTCATGTTTGCGCCATCTTGGTTCCAACGTTGCAGACTCTGAGTGGGCATTGCCACACCAACTCTCGCCTTAGCAAGCGCTACTGCACTGGTCAAAGACAACACCATCGCAACCAGAAGAAAAACCGCCAATAACCTTTTCATCCCACACAGCTCCTTTTTAAAGTGAACTTGGTCGCTTGTCTACAAGACCTATGTCAACGATATTCGGAGCCTAGAAAAAATATGTTATATAACGACAAAGACCCGCTCTTCCGAACGGGTCTCTGATCCAAGCATTTTAACTGGTATTTTACTCTACCGGCTCGAACCGATCCTTAAGCCTTTCCATGACCTGTGGCATGGTAGTATACTCCATCTGGTCAAGCGGAAGTCTGTGCGGCTCAAACGGCCCCATCCGCCTCATGTAATCGGCGATTTGCATTGCTTGCTCCCGCGCTGTTTGGAAACTAGGATCATCAAACATATCCCGCGGCCCGACCAGCTTGCCGTTGCAGAGCTGGAAGCCGTAGCAAACAACTCGTGGTGGCCCATCAAACCTGCTGGGCGTATCCTCGTTAAATGAGACCGGCATCATCGGCCCGTAGTGCGAACCACGCATCCAGCCAGCTACCAAGTGAGGGAAGCCAAAGGGCTCCAAAGCTTCACCTACCGCTGGCAGACCACTCTGACAGCGCACAATTAAAACCGGATCATCTTTGCCGACATAGCGGCCGGCCATCAGATTGAGGCGCTGAGTCGAAGTTACAGCTACTGACTCGTTGCTTCCTTTACGATAGACATTTTTAACGACATAGCGATCAGGCGCCCCGATAAATAGCAATAAATCATAAATCTCTTCTGGGGTACTAAACCGAGCCTTGCGGTGCTCAATCAGGTCTAAAACCTCAAACTCAAATCCATCGTGCATGCTCGGATCGATAACTAAGCCGGGAGTATTAAAGGGGTCAGCGAACATCTTATAGATCGGGAGGTTCCACGCACCTGGTTCGGTCTTATCGGCGAGGAAAATCAGAACCGGCTCGCTCTTACGCTCCTCAATGGTGAATTCAGCGATACCAGGCCCCATCCCCTTGATATTGCCGCTGAAGGCATCACTTAAGAGATCCTGACCAGCGCCATAAAGTTTTAACTTCTTAGCCAAGGCGGTTGTGGCTTCAAAAGTCTCCCAAGCCAGACGGTGAATCTCCTCTTGGTCGATGCCACCATTATGAGTCAAGATTAAGGCCAGGTCGTCCCCGACTTTACCAACATGAAAGTCGACCAACAACCCATCTTGTTGGGCCTTTGCTAGCTTTTCTTCAGCTATTTTAATCGAATCAGGGTGAACCGCGGAATGCCCGACAAATCCACCGGTATCTGCTTTGATGACGGAAACGGTAATCATCGTAATCCTCCTTTGGTATTTAATCATCAATGTTACCGAAAAAAGAAACTAGCTATTACCACCTCCAGCTTGGCGTATTCCAAGATGGGGTGAGTAATGGCTAGCCAGATCCGTGACAAACCTGGGAGGCATTACCCTAACCCTCTAACAGTATATTATACGGACAACTTTAACGATTCCCTCTTTCAATTTACCATAAACTAGTTGTCTGGCGGCGAAATCTCGCTGAGAAATTTGATGACCAGGCCGCGGGTATTAACTCCGGTAGCAACCAGACGTTCCTCGATCAACTCCCATAACTCTGTGAGCGTCTCGGCCGGTTCTGTCCGCTGAAAATCCGTGCTCGGAATGCGTTTCTCTTCCGCAGAATCCAGCTCCGGCCAGATTTTTAAGACTCGGTGGTATAACCCGTTGACCTTCTGACGAGCTCGCTTATTTTCTTGGGTCGCAAATTTTTCTACCGAAGTAAATACTGCTGCCTCTGATCTATGCAACGCCTGCCTCAATCGCTCGTCGCCGGCTACCAGATGGTATTTAAAATACTCTTCGATGCTGTAGTGGACATTACTAGCCACACTTTCCACCCGGCCGATAGCAAACTTATATTTAAAAGCCAGGTCAGAAAGGGGCAACGGCAGAGCGTGCAATGGTTGGCTAAGGTCTTGTAGGTAATGCAATGAACGGGCTAAAAACCGAAATGCCCAGTAGAAATCGGCTTGGTCATATGCGAGCAAAGCGAGGTCATAAAAATGCTGGGCGCGTTGGGGTGCCTCACCTAAGCTAATCAAGCCTCCGGCCAGGGTATACCGTTGATGGCGCCAGCCCGAACTCCCACCGGTGAGCTTTTGCAAGGAGCTTAACTCCAATCTTTCATCTAGATCCCAATCGGGCTCAGGGGCATAAGTGATTAAAATATCCAAAGCGGAAACCTTGTCTCCCAATGCGCCTAACTTGTATTCGAGCTCAAACTCGGGGTTATAAAGTGAAGGGTCAACATCTGCGTAGGTGTATGGGGTGATCTCAATATTCGTGAACTGCTCAAGCCCGGTTAGTCCGGCTAAGGCATACTCTGTAATTACATCGTGTCCATCCCAAGCTAATCCGGCCGGCGGCAGATTTACGATCAACATTGTGAGTACAGCCTGAAGCCAGCGGCACCACCATTTTTTCATCGCGATCCCCCTCGGAGTATAGTAATCAAGTATTTGGCCCGTAAGCTCCAATCACCTTCTATAAAAAGAAAAGAACCTCCCCGCCTTGGCGAGGAGGCTCATGTAACTGATAGATTAATTTAACTTTTAAAGAAAACGTGATTTCCGATGACTACGGTGACCGGTTGTGACCTGACCCACGAGCCGATAGCGGTTCTGGGATTAAAGAATCCGTTCGCGCCATTGCTCGGGTCACTGCCGGCCAGAGCCTCTTCAACCGCTTTTTTGGCGCTCGCGGTCGCCGGCCTGTTGATGTAGCCGTTTTGAACCGGTTCATATTGGTAAATCCCGTTTGTTACCTGGTAAATCACTCCACTAACCGTGTTCGGATAACGTGGATCTTTAACCCGATTTAAGACAGTGGCCGCTACAGCAACCTGGCCGCGATAAGGCTCACCACCGGCTTCAGCTGTTACCAGGCGGGCCAAGAGGTCACGTTCCTGCGCGGAGAGATTGAAATTATTCTTGGGATTTGTCTGCGAGCCAGAACCGGACTTGCCCGGAATAACCAAACGCTGGCCTACAGAGAGGTAATCGGTCCATAAATCATTGGCTGCCCGCAAAGCAGCGACCGTAGTCCCTAAACGCTGGGAGATGAGGTACAGAGTATCCCCCGGCCTGACCGTGTAATATAGCGGCGCTGGGTTACTAGGATTTGAAGGAGATGGGCTTGTCCCCTTCCCAGGTATCGTAAGAACCTGGCCAATCATTAATAAATCGCTGTGTAAATTGTTTGCTGTTCGGAGATCTGCCACGGTTACTCCAAAACGCTGAGCAATCATGTATAACGTATCTCCGGAACGAACCGTATAACTCTGACCGGTTTGAACGGCTCCTCCCTGCTTAGAAGGGATTTGCACCACCTGACCAACCTGCAAATAGTCATTACGCAGACCATTGGTGGCTTTGAGATCCTGGATGCTAATGCCATAGCGCTGGCTGATCAAATACAATGAATCTCCTGGTTGCACAATATACGTAGCCGCAAAAACAGGTATGGCCAACAAAACTGCAGCCGCTAGCAATAAAGCGATTAGATAGGGTCGCTGAGGTAAAATAGTAATACCTCCTTAACATGGATTTTTACCCGGGTGTTCCTATTGTAGCAAGAAAGCGGTGGGGTTGTCAGCCTTCTGTAGCTGGCCTTTTGTCAATTTGCAGCGGATTGGTCAGACTTGTCCGTTTTTAGCTGCACCTTTATAACTCTTTTGGTAGCAGTCAGACTTGAATGGCAAGCAAGGGCAGAACCGGGTTATTGTGGCTGAAGAGGATTATTCCACCTAGAGCAGATAAAAGCCGATCCCCATAATGATGTAGGCGGCCAGAAGGGTGACCCCGTCAAACCAGTTGCTTTCCCCATCATTTAAGATGATGATCGATAATAAGACTGCCGAGGCCATCGCGATTAGCTCCGGCAAAGTAAAGACCAGCGGCATGGGGGTTGGAAAGAAGAGGGAAATTAACACCAGCACCGGGGCGACAAACATGGCCACCTGCACAGTTGAGCCCACAGCAATTTCAACAGCAGTATTCATCTTATTTTTATACGCCATAATGATCGCTGAACCGTGTTCCGCAGCATTTCCAACTATCGCGACGATAATTACCCCGATAAAGAGCTGGCTCCAACCAAAGCTCTCGGCGACAAATTCAAAAGTATGCACCAACTTTTCGGAGATGTAGGCTACTACAAGAGTCGATAGAGCCAGGATCGTTACCGAAAGGCGGGCGCTCCATTCCGGGACCTCCTGGTGATCAGCTACTTGCTCTCCCCGCCGCTGGTACACCCCTCGATGGGTAACCAATCTAAAGTAGAGGGCGGCCAGGTAAAGCAAGACCATCACCACCGAAATACCGATGCTAAGAGAAAGCGAGCGTTCGAGCGATATCTGAGTCGAAAAAACTTCTGGAATCACAAAGGCCACGATTACGGCGAAGATCAATAGCCCGGAGTTATGGCGGGCATCATCAACACTAAAAACTTGTCGTTTAAACTTGAGGCCGCCAACAAAAAAAGACAACCCACCTACCAAGAGCAGGTTGCCGATTACCGAACCGGTTAGGGAGGCCAGAACCACCTCATGTAGTCCGGCTCGAAGCGAGAAGACGGAGATGATCAGCTCAACGGCATTGCCAAAAGTTGCGTTGAGCATACCACCGATACGGGGGCCGGCGATAATGGCCAAGCTCTCGGTAGCACGGCCCATGAAGCCAGCCAAGGCAATAATCGTCAGGCTATAGATAAAAAACAATACGCTCGGAGCCAATCCCAAATAACCGGCGACAACCGAAAGCGGTACACCGACAATTACTAGCCATAAAAAGAGCTTGTTTGCCATGCAGACCCCTTTGTTCTCAGGATTGGTAATAGTATGCCTATTTCATTCTTCTTTTAGCTAAGACCTGCCAAAGATCTTCATTACCCACCTGGCTTGCCTCGAGCAAGACCAGCAAGTGGTATAAAAGATCGGCGGCCTCCAGCGCTAATTCTTCCGGATCGTGGTTCTTGGCGGCGATAATCACTTCTGCCGACTCTTCCCCGATCTTTTTACATATTTTATCGAGACCTTTATCAAAGAGGTAAGTGGTATACGAACCCTCCACCGGATTTTGCCGGCGATCGGCGACCACCAACCGGAGCTGATCCAAAATGGCGGCCCGGGCCGGATTTTCAGGGCCGGAGAGTAGATGATTAAAACAAGTCCAGCTTCCTTGGTGACATGCCCCGGCACCCTGTTGAATCACCTGGATAAGCAAGGTGTCGCGATCGCAATCAGTCGTAACAGAAATGACCTCCTGGAAGTTACCGGATGTGGCTCCCTTATGCCACAATTCTTGTCGGCTCCGGCTGAAAAACCAAGTCTGCCCGGTTTCCAGCGTTTTGGCCAACGACTCCTGGTTCATATAAGCCAGCATCAGAACCTCACCCGTCCGGGCATCCTGAATAATGGCCGGAATCAAGCCGCCAACATATTTTAAGTCAGTAAGATCAGTCATCAGCCTCTCTCCCTGCTTCAATCGGCCGTACCGGAACCCCAGCTGCAGCCAGATATTCTTTGGCCTCTGCGATGCTGACCTCACGAAAGTGAAATAGCGATGCCGCCAACACCGCATCAACTAAACCTAAAGTGAAAGCCTCCTGAAAATGGGCCAGTTCGCCTGCTCCCCCCGAAGCGATCACGGGAATCTTGACTTGGCTGGCCACGGCACGGTTTAGTTCATTGTCATAGCCGTTTTTTGTGCCATCCCGGTCCATACTGGTTAAGAGTATCTCCCCTGCCCCTAGCTGCTCCACTTGTTTCGCCCACTCCACCGCATCCAAGCCGGTTGGAGTCCGACCGCCATGGCTGAAAACCTCCCACCCCTCACCCTCAGGGCGCTTTTTGGCATCGATAGCCACGATAATACACTCACCGCCAAACTCGGCGGCACCCTCTGCGATCAAGGCTGGCTTGCTAACAGCAGCGGTACTGATGGAAACCTTGTCAGCCCCGGCTGCTAATACCGCCCGAATATCATCAATCGCAGCTATCCCCCCGCCAACCGTCAAGGGGATCGAAATCTGCTCCGCCGTCCGTCGCACTAATTCAACCAAGGTTTTGCGTTTCTCATATGAGGCGGTGATATCCAAAAAGACAAGCTCGTCAGCGCCCGCTCGGTCATACCAGGCCGCCAACTCCACCGGATCTCCGGCATCACGCAGACCCTCAAAATTTACCCCCTTAACAACCCGGCCATCTTTGACATCAAGACAGGGAATAATGCGTTTGAAACACATCACCGCTCACCTCCGAATTGACTGATGGCGTGAGCCAAGTCTATTGCACCGGTATAGAGAGCTTTGCCAATGATCGCTCCGCTGATCCGTGGATTATTGGCGGCTTCAGCGGCAATTTGCTCCAAATCTTGGTATGTTGAGACTCCACCAGAGATGATAACGTTGAGACCGGTAGTTTCGCTGAGTTCTACTGAGGCCGTAAGATTAGGGCCGGAGAGCATCCCATCTTTGGCGATGTCAGTAAAAATCACTGTCTCGACCCCGGATTCTTTCATCATTCGGCCCAGTTCGGCTGGGGTGATAGCCACAGTTTCCAGCCAACCCTGTACAGCCACCTGGCCATCACGGGCATCGATGCCAACCAAGATTGCCTCTCCAAAGCGAGTAACCGCCTGCTCAACCAGGTCTGGACTTGTATAAGCAGCACTGCCGATAATCGCATAATCGGCACCAGCCTCCAAGATCTCTTCGAGATCCGCGAGCGAACGCAAGCCCCCACCGACCTCGATTTCAATCTCGAGCTCAGCCGCGATCCTCTTTATCACTGCCCGATTGTCACCACTGCCTCGGGCGGCATCCAGGTCAACCAGGTGCAGCCGTCTCCCCCCAAGAGCAGCCCATTGATGAGCCACCTCCAACGGATCCTCTGCATATACGGTTTCTTGGGCGAAGTCACCCTGGCGTAACCGCACACACCGCCCGTTAACCAAATCAATTGCCGGAATGATCAGCACTGTTTATCGCTCCTTTAGTCGAAACAATCTCACGCCAAGACCCCTTTGGTTGACGGAACCCCGCTTACCCGTGGATCAAGCTCAACCGCCACCCGCAGCGCGCGACCCAAAGCCTTGAAGAGTGCTTCGATCATATGGTGGCTATTCTCCCCGGAAACCTCTACATGCAGGGTAATCCCGGCTGCGGTGCAGAAGGCTTGCAGAAACTCCTTCACCAGGCAGGTGTCAAACCAGCCGACCCGTTCTTGGGGAAAATCCGCTCTCAGCACGAGATAAGGCCGGCCGCTCAAATCGAGGGCAACCCTCGCCAAAGCTTCATCCATCGGCAAATCACAGCTTCCGTAGCGCCTGATTCCCTCTTTGCTTCCCAGGGCTTCCTTAAAGGCCAAACCAAGAGTGATCCCCACATCTTCAACTGTATGGTGGCCATCTACCTCTAGATCGCCTTGAGCTTGTACGACAAGGCTGAAGAGCCCATGTTTACCTATTTGTTCGAGCAGGTGGTCAAAGAAACCGATCGCCGTGTCTACTTGAGACGGTCCGGACACATCGAGGTTTAATTCGACCTCAATCGCCGTCTCTCCGGTCTGACGTTGGATTTGCGCAGTTCGCGGGGTGTGCATAATTATTCCTCCTTTTGCAGGCGAAGGCGCACCGCATTGGCATGGGCGGCGAAACCTTCGATATCAGCTAAGGTTAAAACACTATCCGCTACTTTGGTCAGAGCGTGATAGTCATAGCTGGAGATACTCACCCGTTTGAGAAAATCATCAACACCGAGGCCCGAAGCGAAGCGGGCTGTACCGTGGGTGGGCAAAACGTGATTAGTCCCGGAGGCGTAGTCCCCTAATGGCTCCGGGGTATATCCGCCAAGAAAGATCGTGCCGGCCGAACGTACCAACGGTAGGTATTTCTCGGCTTCGCTGAGATACAGCTCCAAGTGTTCCGGAGCCAGTAAATTAACCAATTCAAACGCATCTGCTAATGAATCAACCAGAATGCAGCGCCCCCACCTAGACAAAGCTGTAGTAGCTGTTTCACGCCGGGTTAACTGCGCTAACTGCTTAATCAATTCGGCTTCCACTGCTCTAGCAAGGCTTGGACTGGGGGTAAACAAAAAGGCTCCGGCCTCAGGGTCATGCTCGGCCTGGGAAAGCAGATCTGCTGCCACGAAGGCCGGGTTGGCTTCGGCATCGGCGACCACGGCAATCTCCGAGGGTCCAGCCAGCATATCAATGCCAACATCTCCATAGACAAGCTTTTTAGCCAAAGTGACGTAGATATTGCCTGGCCCGCAGATCTTATCAACCCGGCGGATCGTCTCGGTCCCGTAGGCCAAAGCCGCAATCGCCTGTGCTCCACCGACCTTATAGATTTCAGTAACGCCCAATAGCTCTGCAACAGCTAAGACGTGTGGATTCACTACACCACCGGGTCCCGGGGGAGTAACCAAGCAAATTTCCTGAACCCCAGCTACCTGGGGTGGAATCACATTCATTAGGACAGTGGATGGATAGGGGGCCCGTCCACCCGGAACATAAACTCCGACCCGATCAAGGGGAATATAGCGCCGTCCTAAACGCGCACCGGACTCCTCATCCAGATAGAACCAGTCCTGCGGCTTTTGCTTAACATGGTACCGCCGAATCCGCGCAGCCGCAAACCGGGCCGCCTCGAGAAATTCGTCGCTGACCAGTTCACACGCTGTCCGTATTTCACTCTCTGTTACCCGCAAAGCGTCGGGAGCTAATTCTACCCCGTCAAACCGGTGGGTCAACTCACAGAGCGCCTGATCACCATCTTTCCGCACACGGCGGATGATCTCCAAGGCCGCGGCTTCTTTGGCCGGATCAAACTCAAGCCCCCGATCAAGCAAAGACCGGTCAAAATCGTTTAGATCACCGTTATAGCGTACTACTTTCCAACCTATCTCATTGTTCATCGCTTGGAAACCTCCAATGCTTGAAGTCCCTGTACCATCTGTTGAATCAGCGGATAGTGAACCTTATAGCTGATCCGGTTGCAGATCAAGCGGGCGCTAACGCGCATGATCTCTTCGACAATTTTCAGTTGATTCTGCTCAAGAGTCCTCCCGGTCTCCGTGATATCAACAATAGCCGAGGCCAGCCGGGCTTTGGGAGCCAGTTCGATACTTCCATTGAGTTTAACAATATCGACTTGGATGCCATGGGAGGAAAAATACCCCTGCGCGATGCGGGGAAACTTGGTTGCTACCCGGGAACCTGGGACAAGGTCGGTAGCCTTTTGGATCGGGGACTCCTCTGGAACAGCCATGATCAATCGGCACCTGCCAACCCCCAAATCATATAGTTCACACAGTTCCCGGCTCGCCTCTAAGAGCACATCCTTACCGGCCACTCCTAGATCTGCAGCACCATATTCAACATAAATCGGTACATCAGCCGGCTTGACTAGCAACAACTTCCACCGACCGTCGGCGGTCGTTAAGGTCAAGCGGCGCTCCAGATCAACCTCTGGCGCTAGATCGAAAAAACCGGCCTTGGTAAAAAGCTCCACCAGTGGAGCAAAGAGCCTCCCTTTTGGCATCGCGATCTTAACTGGACGCATGACAAACCTCTTTCTTAATTTAACAAGCTAAAGTGTTAAATTAATAAATTACACTAATGCTACCATACAGATTTGCCACTGTCAATCTATTTTCGACTAGTTAAATACGCGGAAATTTCTACGGGCGAGGCGAAAGATAGTACCTGGTCACCATGGATTAACTGATATTGGTTAGGGGCAAGGACTTGCAAATGCAGGGCATCTGGCTGCACTGCCCTTTCGAGTTGCCAGATCGTCGGAATCCCTTGGGAACGGAGCAGCTCAGCCAGCCTATGGGCCTCTCCCCGCTGGTCGGGAGCATAACCCAGATAAACGGGGGCACCGGCAGCATCAGGCCAGCGAACCAACTCTAACAAGCGCTCAATTCCAAAAGCAAACCCTGTCGCAGGTTGATCGGGGCCAAAACGACCGATTAACCGATCATAACGGCCACCGGTACAAACCGTATAGCCTAGTTCTGGTACATAGCCTTCGAAAATTACGCCGGTATAATAATCAAGGTCTTTGAGCATACCCAAGTCCAGCTGGACACATTGTAAAACCTCTGGACTGAGCAGGCTGCAAACCTCCTGTAGACGGTCCAACGCCGCGTGGGCCTGCTTGTTATCTGTTAACTTTCGCGCTTCTGCAATAACCTCTACTCCCCCGCGAAGCTGACTCAGATTAAAAAGTTGCTGCTTGGAATGGTCCGAGATCAGCGCCGCCTCCAAAACCTCTCTGAGCTTAACAAAGTCTTTGTTGAGCAAGGCCAAGCGTACCTGGCGTTGTTCTTTTGCCGATAAGCCGGAGTCGGCCAACACCCCCAAGATAAAGCTGACTTCGCCGAGATCGAGGCGGTAAGCTTCGATGCTTAGCGCGGCAAAGACCTCTGCCGCTAGTTCAATGACCTCCGCGTCCGCCTCCGGTCGGGCGGAGCCGATCAGTTCTACACCGGCCTGGTGGAATTCTCTCTCACGACCCATCCCTGGATCGACATAACGAAAGATATTGGTTAAGTACGCCAAGCGCAGAAGGGATCCGGCTTCGGCAAAGCGCGTTGCTGCCAACCTGGCAATCGGCGTGGTAGCATCAGAACGCAAACCGAGAGTATGTCCCTCGCGATCAAAAAACCGGAAGATCACCTCATCAGATTCCGGTCCGGTACCTTGGCGTAATACCTCAATATGCTCAAAAGTCGGGGTAATCACCTCTGCGTAGCCCCAGAGCTGAAAAGTAGCCCTGATCTTGGCCTCGATCGCCCTGATCAGCCGGGTCTCATGCGGCAGATAATCTTTGGTACCCCGTGGACGTTGTAAACGCAAATCAGCTTTAATCAAGTGTGATCTCCCCCGCCTTGGAGAGCTTCTCCAAGATAAGTGTATAACCATCAGCACCATAGTTAAGGCAGCGTTTGACTCGGCTGACAGTAGCCGTGCTGGCCCCGGTCTCATCGACAATCTCCTGGTATTTGCGGCCTTGCTGAAGCATGATCGCGACCTTAAGTCGTTGACTCATCGCTTCGAGCTCGGATATTGTACAGACATCTTCGAAGAAGCGATAGCATTCAGCCAAATCTTCTAAAGCCAAGATGGCCTTAAAAAATAAGTCGAGCTCGTCACTTTTTAGTTTATCAAGAGCCACAAAAACACCTCTTTCCAAAGCGGTAATTCACTTTTACTTATTACCATACTAAAAAAATCTGGGAATAGCAAGCTGAAGAAATAACTTGGGCTGACGGCTCCAAAAAATGCAAACGAGGCCGCCCCAAGCGAAAAGCTTGGAGCAGCCTCAAAAACGCCGAAATATTTATCTGCTTTAAATAACGACTTATAGCCAGATAAATCTAATGATAAACAAGATCGAAAGTAGCCAGACTAACCAACTGACCTCTTTCCCTTTGCCCGCGAGAGCCTTAATGAACGGGTACAAAGCAAAGGAAAGAGCGATCCCCGTAGCGATACTATAGGTCAACGGCATAGCGATGATACCTATGAAGGCTGGAATAGCGTCGGAGAAATCATCCCAGTTAATCTTGGTGATACTGGTGATCATCATCGCCCCAACGATAATCAATGCCGGGGCAGTTGCCGCTCCAGGAACTATCCCGATAATCGGAGTAAAGAAGAGGGCTAATAAGAACAGCACTGCTACCGTTGCAGCCGTCAAGCCCGTGCGCCCACCAGCCGCAACACCACTAGCTGATTCGACGTAGGTGGTAACGGTTGGGGTACCAAAGAATGAGCCGGCAATGGTACCAATGGAGTCGGATAGTAAGGCCTTGTTCGCCCGCGGCAGTTTATTGTTTACTAAGAAGCCGCCCCTTTCCGATACGCCGACTAAAGTGCCCACTGTATCAAACATGTCAACAAATAAGAAGGCGAAGATAATATTAAATAGGCCTAAAGACAGAGCGCCCTTGATATCTAGTTTGCCAAAAATCGGAGCCCATTCACTAAAATTAGGTAAAGCCATAAACCCTTGCGGAGCCTTGGTTACTCCAAAGAAAAAGCCAACGATTGTCGTAATGACGATACCAAGTAAGATGGCCCCCCTCACGCCCCTGGCCAATAGCACAGCAGTAATTACCAAGCCGATAATGGCTAAGAGGGTATTCGGCTCGAGCAGATTGCCAAGCCCCACTAAGGTAGCCGGATCATCAACTACAATACCCGCATTTTGTAGACCAATAAAGGCGATAAAAAGGCCAATTCCAGCACTAATCGCTAATTTTAGCGCACTTGGAATAGCATCGATTATCATTTCCCGCACTTTAGTAAGCGATAATAATAAGAAGACAACACCAGAAATAAATACGGCACCCAAAGCAGTTTCCCAAGAAATACCCATACCCAGGACAACTGAGTAGGTGAAGTAAGCATTTAGCCCCATACCGGGAGCTAGAGCAAACGGGTAGTTAGCCAAGAATGCCATTAACAACGTAGAAACGGCTGCTGAAAAGCAGGTGGCCATTAACACAGCATTAAACGGCATTCCGGTCTCAGCCACAATACTTGGGTTAACAAAGATAATATAGGCCATAGTCATAAATGTAGTGAGGCCGGCGAGAACTTCTGTACGGACGGTTGTTTTGTTTTCGGATAGTTTGAATAGATTTTCGAGCATCTGATTACCTCCTTAAAATCAATCCCTCTGCCCACCCTCCCGGAATTACCGGGCACAGCTAAGTTTTTCTTACCTGATACGCACCTCCGAATCAAAAACAATCGGCAAAATCCCATATCAAAACTAGGATTTTGCCAAATTCAACAAGTTCGGTATTGTTTTTCTACATTACGAAAAATTATCCTGCCGCGGATAGATATTATTCCCACTCGATGGTCGCCGGGGGTTTGGACGAAATATCATAGACAATTCGGTTAATCCCGGAAACCTCGGTTAAGATCCGCTGTGAGATTCTCTCCAAAAGATCGTAGGGCAAACGGGCCCAGTCCGCGGTCATAGCATCCTCACTGGTTACCGCTCGCAACGCCAGGACCCGGGTATAAGTCCTTGCGTCATCTTGTACGCCGACGGTGCGGGTATCGGTGAGAATGGCAAAAGATTGCCAAATTTCTTTGTACAAACCGGCCCGCCGGATTTCTGAGGTTACAATATAATCGGCCTCACGCAGAATGTCACACTTATCTTTGGTAACCTCGCCGATAATCCTGATGGCCAGCCCCGGACCGGGGAATGGTTGACGCCAGACGATCTCCTCCGGAAGACCTAGCTTTTCAGCCAAGACCCGGATCTCATCCTTAAATAGGTCACGGATCGGCTCCAGCAAAGTTAGTTTCATATCTTCAGGAAGTCCACCCACGTTGTGGTGAGACTTAATCACTGCTGCTTCGCCTGTACCGCTTTCGATGACATCCGGATAAATAGTCCCCTGCACCAGGAAGGTAATATCCCCCAGCTTGGCCGCTTCCTCCTCGAAAACGGCGATAAATTCGTTACCGATTATTTTGCGTTTTTGCTCTGGATCAGAGATGCCGGCTAGTTTAGCTAGAAAACGATCTTCCGCTCTGACATGAATCAGATTCATCCGAAACTGATCGCGGAAGGTCTTTTCGACCTGCTCCGGCTCGTACTTGCGCATTAACCCGTGGTCAACGAAGATACAAGTTAATTGGTCGCCGATCGCCTTATGTACCAAAGCTGCGGCCACCGAGGAGTCAATACCGCCGCTGAGCGCACAAACCGCGCGCTTGTCTCCAACGGTCAGTCGGATCTCTTCTACAGCTGCTTGGATAAAAGACTCCATCGTCCACGAACCGGAACAACCACAAATCCGGATGAGGAAATTACGCATCAGCTCTGTTCCCCACGGCGTCTGGTTGACCTCCGGGCGAAACTGAACCGCGTAAAACCGCCGCTCGGGTTCGCTCATCGCCACCACCTGGGAGTTAGCTGTCTGAGCGATTGTCTCGAAACCCTCAGGAAGCTCCGTGATTAAATTACCCTCACTCATCCAGGCCATAACAGATCCTGCGGCCTCGTCTATCCCATGGAATAATTCCGATTGCGCCGAGATCATCAGCTCAGCACGGCCCTCCGCCTGTTGCCGGTCAGGATCAACTCTGCCCCCGAGCATCTTAGCCATCAGCTGCATCCCATAGCCGACACCCAAAATCGGAAAACCCAGCTTGTACAGGTCTGGGTCACAAAGAGGAGCATCTGGGGAGTTAACACTCGCCGGGCCACCGGAAAAGATCAAGCCTTTGGGGTTCCGCCGGCGAACCTCCTCGGCACTGATATTAAAGGGCACAACCTCACAATAAACATTGCACTCTCGAACCCTTCTGGCGATGAGCTGGTTGTACTGAGCGCCGAAATCTAGCACCAATACCAACTCTTGTGGCCTCATTACTTAATCAACTCCTGCTTCAGGACTCCAATATACGGCAAATTGCGGTAGCGTTCAGCATAGTCTAGTCCGTAGCCAACCACAAACTGATCCGGAATACTAAAGCCGACGTAATCAACTTCCACTTCTGTTATCCGTCTTTCCGGCTTACTTAAAAAAGTGCAGACCCGCAAGGAATTTGGCCGCCGTGAACTGAGGTTTTGGACCAGATATTTTAGGGTCAGACCAGAGTCGACGATATCCTCGACTATCAAGACATCTTTGCCTTCTAAACTCTGTTCTAAGTCTTTAAGTATCCTCACAACCCCTGAGGATTCGATGGCATCTCCGTAACTGGAAACAGCCATAAAATCCAACCTGAGCTTTAAGTCGATCGAACGCAAGAGATCGGCCAAGAAAACGATAGCACCTTTTAAAATACCGACCACCAAGAGGTTTTTGTCAGCATAATCTTTGGTAATCTGCTCGCCGAGCTCGCGAACTCTTGCTTGGATTTCCTGCTCTTCAAAGAGAATCTGGGCCATATCATTGCGCAAAATATCCATCAGCTCACCCTTCCCCTAATCTTATATTTTGGATCAAATTCTGGTGTATAGACGGATAATATCACAACTGCCAAGCAAATTCAACAGAGCCAATAATTGCAAAAAAAGACCTGCCTTTTAGGCAGGTCGGAGATGGTTAGGTCTGAGATCTCAACTACATCATCGGGGGCATGCCGCCGCCAGGCATTCCTGGGTTGGCTTTTTCCTCTTCCGGCTTGTCGGCGATCAAACACTCGGTGGTCAAGATCATCCCAGCGATGCTGGCTGCGTTTTGTAAAGCAGACCGGGTAACCTTCGCCGGGTCAACAATACCGGCTGCGATCATATCCGTGTACTCGTCGGTCATCGCATTATAACCAAAACCGGTTTCAGCAGCTTTGACCTTTTCAACCACGATCGCTCCCTCAACACCGGCATTCACCGCGATCTGACGCAGCGGCTCAGCCAATGCACGACGGACGATATCGATGCCGGTATTGACATCGCCTTCGGCCTTCAGGGCTTCGAGTTTCTTCATCGCGTAAATCAGAGCACTACCACCACCAGGAACAATACCTTCTTCAACTGCGGCCCGGGTAGCTGCCAGAGCATCTTCGATGCGGTGTTTCTTCTCCTTCATTTCGGTCTCAGTTGCCGCACCAACTTGGATCACGGCTACTCCACCGGCTAACTTGGCCAAACGCTCTTGGAGTTTCTCACGATCGAAGTCCGAGGTGGTCTCTTCGATCTGAGCGCGAATTGCGTTGATCCGCTTCTTAATCTCCTCGGGATCGCCGGCGCCATCAACGATTGTGGTCTCCTCTTTGGTAACCCGAACCTGACGGCAGCGGCCTAACATGCTAATATCGGCATTCTCCAGCTTTAGGCCGAGCTCTTCGCTGATGACCTGGCCAGCAGTGAGGATAGCGATATCTTGCAGCATTGCTTTCCGACGGTCGCCAAAACCCGGAGCCTTAACAGCTACCGCATTGAGGGTGCCGCGGAGTTTGTTAACGACGAGAGTTGCCAGAGCCTCGCCTTCGACATCTTCAGCAATAATTAATAGTGGCTTGCCGGACTGGACGAGTTTCTCCAGAACCGGTAATAAGTCAGCTATTGCACCAATCTTTTTATCAGTGATCAGGATATACGGGTCATCCAGCACAGCCTCCATCCGATCGGTATCAGTAACCATGTAGGCGGAGACATAACCCCGGTCGAATTGCATCCCTTCGACAACCTCAAGGCTGGTGCCAAGGGTCTGGGACTCTTCAACGGTGATAACACCATCTTTGCCCACCTTCTCCATTGCATCGGCGATTAAGTTCCCGATCTCTTCATCAGCAGCGGAGACGGAAGCGACTTGAGCGATAGCCTCGCGGTTCTCAATCGGCTTGCTGAGCTCTTTAATAGCTTCAACAGCGGTTTCAACCGCCTTGCTAATACCTTTTTTCAAAATCATGGGATTGGCCCCGGCGGCTACGTTCTTGAGGCCTTCGCGGAAAATTGCATGGGCTAGGACGGTAGCGGTGGTGGTACCATCACCGGCGACATCATTGGTCTTGGTAGCTACTTCTTTGACCAGCTGAGCGCCCATGTTTTCGAATGGATCTTCTAACTCGATTTCTCGAGCAATAGTTACCCCGTCATTGGTAATCGTCGGCGAACCGAACTTTTTCTCTAAGACAACATTGCGCCCTTTTGGTCCCAAAGTGACACGAACCGCATCAGCTAAAGTCGATGCACCCCTCTCCAGGGCAGCGCGGGACTCTTCTCTGAATACCAGCATTTTAGCCATACCTAAAAACTCCTTTCGCAGTTAAAATTGAACAAACTTTATATAGTTGCCAGGATATCGCTTTCCCGGAGAATTAAGTACTCTTCTCCATCTATTTTGATCTCAGTGCCGGCATACTTGGCAAATACCACAGTATCGCCGACCTTAACGGTAGTCGGAACTAGATTTCCATTTTCATACTTACCTGGACCAACGGCTAAAACCTTGGCCTGTTGAGGCTTTTCTTTGGCGGTGTCTGGTAAAACAATACCGCTTTTCGTCTTCTCCTCACCCTCTAAAACTTGGACCACAACCCTGTCAGCCAGTGGTTTGATCTGCATAGACTCTTACCTCCTCTAAGATTTTTCCGGCTTTGTGCCTAGTCTGTTGTTAGCACTCACCAGTGGCGAGTGCTAATTACACAATAAATAATAAGAAACCACACGACTTGTGGCAAGTCATCCTACAAGCGGAATTTGCGGAAATTTCCGCTTTAAATAACGATAACTCTCCATTACTTTCATTTTCTAGCAATCTTTCCAATACAGGGTTTACCTTTCAGACGCAAAGTATTCACTAACTATCTTCAGCCCGGAAGATGTGCCGATCCTGGTGGCACCGGCCGCCACCATCGCTCGCAGAGTAGCCAAGTCACGAATTCCCCCCGAAGCCTTAACGCCGATATTATCACCGACACATTGCCGCATCAAACGGACATCCTCAATGGTGGCTCCTCCCCGGGAAAACCCGGTCGAAGTTTTGACAAAAACCGCTCCTGCACCTACCGCCAATCGACAGGCAGCTACCTTTTCCTCAGCCGTCAACAAAGCGGTCTCGATGATCACCTTGACCGGCCTACCCCCTCCGGCCTTGACAACCTGAGCAATATCGTTGGCAACATACTCATGGTCGCCAGCCTTGAGCCGTCCCAGGTTGATCACCATATCTAGCTCATCCGCCCCGTTAGCAACGGCTTCTGCGGCCTCGGCGGCCTTAGCCTCCGAGGTAGTGGCGCCTAGCGGAAAACCGATAACTGTGGCAAGCAAGGTCCCGGTTCCGTCTAGCTCGGATGCCGCCAATCTAACATACCCGGGATTGATGCAGACCGCCTTAAACGAGTGCCGAACAGCTTCCAGGCAAAGCTGCTTGATTTCATCAGGGGTAGCTTCGGGTTTGAGCAGGGTATGATCAATGACACCGGCCAGCTCAGCTGCGCTCCGGATCATGCAGTTCCTCTCCCATCTGCCGAGGATCATAGCCCGGAATGGTAGCAATTAACTCCCGGAAAGCCGGATCTCGCAAGGCGCTCAAGACGCGCTGCACCTTCGGGGTTTCCAAATGAGCACATGGAATAATCAGGTCATACCGTTCTTCGGCGACCGGGATAAAGTCCATGCCCAGAGCGGTAGCAGCTGCCTTAATCCCCAGACCCACATCGGCAACCCCGGCCGAGACAGCAACCGCGACCCCGGTATGGGTGTATTCTTCTCGTTCATAACCTTGGATTGAGGTCGGGTCAATACCGAGCTCAGCCAGCTTACTATCTAGCAGAATTCTGGTTCCCGCCCCACGCTGACGATTGACGATCGTCACATCATCTCTGACATAATCCTCGAAGCTTGTAATCTTCTTCGGGTTGCCCGGGGGAACAATAAAGCCTTGCATCCGGTAAACCAAGTTAATGACCTGAACCGGTATATCACGCAAGTACCTGCGGATAAATGGCCAGTTGTACTCGCCCGTCTCCGCATCCAAAAGGTGCGAACCGGCCAAGTGAGCCTCCCCTTTTGCCAGGGCTAAAATCCCGCCCAAGCTCCCGATGGAAGCGATGGACATTCTGGTGTTACCGCCATAACCGCGTAAAAAGCTGTCCAGCTCATCGAGGACCAGATCATGGCTACCGGCCAGCAAGACCGTATCCGCCACCTCTTCGGGGGTGCAGTATAGCTCCACCTGTACTGTCTCTCCGGCAGCATAGCCTTGACTCAAGCGCGGAACTCT
>CAZAAT010000019.1:0-34101 GCA_964483175.1 uncultured Bacilli bacterium | reverse complement strand
CGGTATTTGGCACTCCGATGAATGAGACCCCATTGTCAGCTACGACGCACTATTAAGTAGTGGCAGGAAACAAAGGAATCCCTTAAATGGGGTTCCTTTTTTGCTTGCTTTTTAGCTGAAATTCGGTAATAATATTACGAATGTATAATTTAACTACTGATTTATCCCAGCGGAATTTAACCAAAGATCTGGCTTACTTAGCTGCACCATTAGTAGTATCCAACCTGGCCTATACCTTAATGGGTGTGGTCGATACCCTTTTTTTGGGCCGGGTTAGTGCTGCTGCCTTGGGTGCGGTTGGCTTGGCCAATATGCTCTTTCTTACTTTGAGTCTGATCTTCCGCAGCACCATTAGTGGGGTTACCACCTTCGTATCACGGGCTTATGGGGCGGGAGAATTTGCTGTAGCCGGCAGACATTTACTCCACTTTATCGGCTTTGCCCTTGTGCTCTCACCTCTTGGATTGCTGTTGAACCCGCTATTTGATACCTTTTTTCAGCTCATGAAACCAGAGCAGCAAGTAGTTGAACAAGCAATGCTGTACCTTAATATTCGCATTGTCGGCTTGCCGTTGAGTTTGGTTTCGACTGCCCTAATCGGGTTCTTAATCGGTATCGGGAATACTAGACTACCAGCGGTCTTATCTTGGGTTTCGGTAGTCGCCAATGTGATCTTGAACTATCTACTGATCTTTGGGAAGCTAGGTTTTCCGGCTATGGGCATAGCTGGCGCAGCGTGGGCGACAAATATTGCCTTTGCGGGGCAGATGATTTTAGCGGCGTTGATTGTGTTTAAGAAGTATGCACAGCAGTATCATCTGAGAGGTTGGTCCTGGCCTAGTTTGGAGAAGACCCGTAGTATGATCAAGGTTGGTCTGCCAATCGGTTTGGCAGATGCGGTCGATGTCGGCGCCTTCGCGACTTTTATGGGATTAGTATCCAGACTTGGTACGGCTGAGCTCGCAGTTAGCCAGATAGTTAATCAGGTAAGTTCGGTGGCCTTCATGCCAGGATTCGCCTTAGGTGGAGCCACCGGTTCTTTGGTTGGGCGATTTCTAGGAGCGAGAGAACCGGACCTAGCGGAAAAAGTGGGGTACCAAGGAGTTAAACTTGGAGTCGGATTTATGGGTTTAATGGGGTTATTGTTTTGGTTATTTCCCCGGCAACTGGCCGGTTTTTTTACCCCCGACCCGCAATTAGTTACTATAGCGGTCTTGCCCATGCGATTAATCGCTGTATATCAAGTTTTTGATGCCATGAATATCGTTTTTCGTGGTGCCCTTAATGGTGCTGGTGATACCCGTTTTGCGATGTTGTTGACTTTGCTAGGGGCATGGGGGATATTTGTTCCGGTCGTTTATTTACTGGCTTTTACGTTCAATTTAGGCTTGCCGGGGGCTTGGGGAGGGGCTTTGATTTATATCTTTTCATTAGGTGTTGCCGTTGGTCTGCGTTTTCGGAGCGGGCGGTGGAAAACTATTACGGTTTAAGGGTAAAATACTCAGTATGGAATATATCATTCAAGTTGACGAAAACAATCGTGAAATTGCTCCTATTGAGAAGCTCGAAGCGCACCGGAGAGGCCTTCTGCACCGAGCATTTTCCATTTTGATCTTCAATGACCAGAAACAACTTCTCTTGCAGAAACGCAATGGTGCCAAGTACCATTCCGGAGGGTTGTGGACCAACAGTTGTTGTAGTCATCCGAACCACGGTGAGGGTCTAAAAGAGGCTGCTCATCGCAGGCTCCAAGAAGAGCTGGGGTTTGATTGTGAGCTCGAGGAAGTGTTCAGTTTTTCTTACCGCGCGGAATTAGATAACGGTCTGGTTGAAAATGAACATGACCATGTCTTTATTGGACGCTACGACGGGCCAGTACACCCGAACAAGGATGAAATCGAAGATATCCGGTGGGTAAATCTGGAGGAAGTTCAGGTCGGCATTCAGGCGAACCCCCAGCAATATACGTATTGGTTTCGCCATCTAATGCAACATTACGCGGATAGAATCATTCAAAGAGTTTAAGATAGTCTCCATAACCCTCTTTAACCAAGTCTTCCTTGGGGATAAAGCGCAGCGCGGCAGAGTTGATGCAGTAGCGCAGGCCATTCGGGCCAGGACCATCGTCAAAGACATGACCCAAATGCGAATCAGCCTTTTTACTCCGAACTTCGGTACGGACCATGTTGTAGCTGGTATCAGGAAGTTCGATGATGCTTTCTACAGACAGTGGTTTGGTGAAGCTCGGCCAACCACAGCCGGAGTCAAACTTATCTTTAGAACTGAACAATGGTTCTCCGGACACGATGTCGACATAAAGTCCTTCTCTGTTATTATCCCAATATTCGTTGGCGAAGGGCGGCTCCGTCCCTCCGTTTTGGGTTACTTCATATTGAAGTTTGGTCAACCTGGACCTGAGATCTTGCGGGTCGGCTTGATTATGCGGCCAGTGCTGTTTGATGAAGGCGTCCCGGCCTGAGCCCTGACGATACATCTGGTAATGGAGAGGTTGTTTTAGATGGTAATTCTGATGATAGTCCTCGGCCGGGTAAAAATCGGTGGCTGGGAGAATAGCTGTGGCAATCGGCTTGGAAAATCTGCCGCTTGCTCGTAGTTCTTCTTTCGAGTTTTCGGCAATTATGCGCTGCTCATCATGGTGATAAAAGATAGCAGTTTTATAGCTGCTGCCGCGATCATGGAATTGGCCACCGCTATCAGTGGGATCAATTTGGCGCCAGAAGACCTCGAGCAGCTCTTGGTAGGAGATTACGTGCGGGTCATAAGTGATCTGTACCGCTTCGTAGTGACCGGTCTTGCCGGAACAGACCTCTTCGTATGAAGGGTCTTTGGTTTTCCCCCCGGTATAACCGGATACAACTTTAACGACCCCGGTCAATTGCTTAAAAGGGGCAACCATGCACCAGAAACATCCTCCGGCAAAAGTAGCAAGCTGCAAGTCGCTCTGTTTCATCAACAGCACCTCATTTAAAGTATGCTGAGCCGCACCTGAAACAATGTGGCATAAAATCCTTAAAAGATTCTAAAGAGGCTAAAAGGAGGGAGCAAGGCCCCCTCCTTCTGTTGAGTCTGGATTCAGTTGGACTTATAGAGCGGCTTTTGCATCAACAAGCAGCTTCTGAGTTGCTTCGACCACAAGCTCAAAGAAGCGCGGATTGTGGATGCCCAAGCTCTTATCGGCTTCCATGAAGTCGATGTTAATCCAAGCCTGATCAAGTAGAGCTTTTGCCTTGGCATTATTCTCGGCCTTCTTGTTTAACGCTTCATACTCGGTCAAGAGGGCGTGTAGCGCCTCTTCGTTCTTATTCTGGTAGGCAGCTACTCTTTCAGTGGTCAGGCCACTGTGGCACTTGACGCAAGCATCGACCACAACTTCGCGGCCATGGCTGAGAAGAGTAACGGTAGGTGTGCCAGGCAAGAAAATGTGGTTGCCGTTAGCCATATGGCAATCAACGCACAGGGCAGAACCGTGGCTCTGAACTTCCGGTACGCCCACTACACCACGACCACTTTGGAATTCGGTCTGTGGATGGTGCGGCGCACGGGTGAACTTCTCACCGGAAGGCAACGGATTCTGGAAGTCGCTGGTGCTGGTGTGACACTGCGTACAGGTGGTCTGTTTGTCAGTCTTTAATTGAGCTTCGAACTCGGTTACTTTGTGTGGATCATGACAGGCTACGCAGGTGATGCCGTAGCGATCGTTTTTGAGATCACCGGTCCAGAAGTCATCCATTGTCGGGATGATTTCGCCACGCTGGATAGCAGTGATGACAGTAGCAGAGTGACACTTAGCACAGCGGATCTGATATCCGTCTCCACGCTCTTTGACGGCTTCATCGAAGATGGCCAAGTGACCGATGCGGCCGAATTTCTCCGGCATGAGTTCCATCTGGCCGATCTGGCGCTCACCATCATGGCAAGGTGCACACATCTCAACACCAGGATTGCAGACGATATCATCTGCGGAGAAGGTTTTGAGGTGATCACCGGCAGGGCCATGGCAGGCTTCGCAGCCTACACCGGCTTCGACGAAAGTTTTGGTCGCTTCATTGAAACCAACGGTATGGCAGCCGGCGCAGCCTAACCAGGATCCTGAACGGGTGCCCTGTTCGAGAGATTTGGTAACAGGATTCCACTGTTCGGAAGCCCAGTTGTAGTCTTTATCAATGATATAAGTATTGAAGATAACGTATTTGTAGTTCGGTTTAGTTCTGCTGCCTAGAACTTCGGCTGCGTTTTGAACCATGTTTCCATGTGCAGTTTTTTGCCATTCATTATATTGGTCGGCATGGCACGTTTTACATTTGGCAGAACCGACATAGTCAGCTGCCAAGACGGTGGTGGATAATGTGGTTAGCACTAGACAGATGAAGATAAACATAATAGTCCGTCTATTCATATGATACAACTCCCTCTTAATGCGATTGACTAGAGCAACGCAACTCAGGTCGGATCAACCTTTCTTTTTCATTCACCTCCTTAATTCCACCAACCAAAAGTGCCAAAAATAACAAATGAGGGAAAATTACAAATATAATATTAACGGTTTATAATAATTAACCTGCATAGTTAAGATTTATGTGACAAATGTCCCGTTTTTGACATATTCCTGGGTTAATAGCAAAGAATGGAAGTTATTTTGCGGGGAAAAATGATTTCTAGCTGCGCAAGGTAGCTACAATGCGCTGAGGGTTAGTAAGCAGTGCGAATACATCGTCAAGAGAGGTTACCACAATATCGCACTTGGCAAGTAACTGGCCATTGGCGCCTTCCGGTCCGATGATGCCGACCGAAATCGCGCAAATTTCCGCCATTAGTACATCGCTACGGCCATTGCCGACGCAGAGTGTCTGCGCTGGGCCAAGTTTTTGGACAACATTCGCTTTTCCTTCGGCTCCGTGAGCTCCGGGGAAGGTGTTAATCATCAGGTTCAGCCCAGCACACTCCTGATGCGCGGACCCATAGGTGTCGGCGGTGAGTACATGAATTTCCGCTACTTCACTAAGTTTTGTCAACTGCTCCCGAGTAGCTGGAGACAGTTTTCCATCAGTAGCGAGAGTCCCGTTAAAGTCAAATACGAGATATTTGATTTCAACCCGGCCCCATCCGGGAACTTCTAGTACAAGCATAGTTAAAATAGTATCATTGTTTCCAGGAACGGGCAACTTCTACGGCGAATCCTGCAACAAATCATGGGGCGTTGTCACCGAGATGGGGGGAGATAGATGGTTCATTTCCACTTGCTTGATCATGGATTCGCTTAATTTCGGGGTCATGGTTATAGATGCCAATGAGCAGATCATTTATTGTAATCGTAAAGAAGCCGAATTAAGAGGTGTAGAGGCCAACAGTATTATCGGAAAGTCTATTTACGACTGCCATCCCCCGCACGCTTGGGAGCAAATAACTAAAATTATCGCTGAATTAAAGGGTCGTGGCAATAATAGTTCGAACCAGTTGCGTCACCGCGGAGGGTTATTTGTTGAACAGTGGATTATTCCAGTTTTTAGCCAGGATATTTATGTCGGCTTAGTAATGACAAGCCTTGATGTAACAGCTCGAGAAAACAAGGCACGACAGTATGCGGACATGGTTACTATTGACAAGCTGACCGGCTTGTTTAATAAGAACCATTTCAGCATGGTCTTCGAGGAGATGATTAATAATTTAGGCCGCGATTATCAATCACTTGCCTTGATGATTATCGATTGTAATTGGCTTAAAGAAGTCAACGATTATCTTGGTCATGCTGCTGGCGATCAGGTATTGATCAAGGCGGCTGAGCTGATCCGATCGTCTATCAGGGACACTGACTTAGCATTTCGGATCGGTGGAGACGAGTTCGCCGTTATTATGCCAAATGGTAATGAAGCTGGTGCCCAGGCAGTTCGGGAGCGCATATCTCAAGCTACAGATAATTGGTCACAGGCAAATCCGGATCTCCCGGTGAGTTTGGCGATTGGGTGGAAGATAGCCAGTGATATTCTCGAGATCGATTCATTGTTTAAGGCAGCTGATAATGCCATGTACCAGGATAAGCAACGGATTAAAAAGGCCAAACAGGGGCTAGGCATTAGAAAGAAGGAATAGAAACTAGATAGGAAGAAAGTGGGGCATTAGTGCAGTCCAGAGAGAAGGTGGGTATTTGAAACGTTCTTTGGCACGGGACATTCAGCTGAGACAGCTCACCATGGTTCTAGTCGGACTTCTTTTGTTTGCTGCTATTAACCGATCAATTTTCGCGCCTTCAACGCTTTCTACTGTCGAAGTATTCCTGCTTAATTCAGCTATAATCGGTAGTATCTCGTTAATCCTTCTTAATAATCGACGGCTTTTTCAGCGAATACTTAGCGATATCAATTTGCTCAGCAAATTCGGCGACTGTGACAAGAGGGACCGTTTTGCCTTTTCGGAGTTTGCGGATTTAGCTGTCCAAAAAAACCAGTTACTATCAAATTATCCCTGGGGATATCTGATAGCTGATAGCAAAGGTGTTTGCCTTGAGTTGAGCGAGCGAGGGGCTGCAATATTGGGGCGTGCTTCAGATCAGATTGTCGGTAAAGTCTTGACCGCCGATGAATTTCCGCTGACCACAAAAGCGCTTTCCCAAAGAACTGCGATTGAGTCGGAACGGATTGTTCATCGAGATAATGGGAGTTGTACGTTATACTGCTCAGCTTTTCCCCTGCAGTTGAGCTCGGGAGAGGTTGGCGTCATGTCGACTTTTGTTGACATTTCAGAAACAAAAGCCTTGGAAGCTAAAATTCATCAAATGGATCGCTTAAGCATGGTTGGTGAAATGGTTTCGATTATTACGCATGATATCCGCAACCCGCTTGCTTCGATCAAAGGACTGGCCCAGCTGGGCGAGTTAACGCCGGAAAGAGCCGAACAGCTTGGGTTGTATCGGCGCATAGATAGTATGGTTAACGATGTAAATCAGTATCTAGAGCAAATTCTTTGCTATTCCAGACCGGATCGGGATGAGTCTGGTGCAAATTGCTCAATAAGGTTTCTCTTTGAAAATATTGTACTGATGCTTCAGGGCAAATTTACTAGTACAGGCATTAACTTGCAGGTTGAAGTCGAAGAACCCGAGCCGAAGATTACGATGAATAGATTAGAGTTGCAGCACGTCTTGCTTAACCTGTTAAATAATGCTTTCGAAGCTATGAGTTCGGCAGAGATTAAAGGGGCGATTACTCTGCGCTCATGGCTTGATGGAGAATATGTTTACATTGAGGTTAGCGATCAGGGTCCGGGTATTCCGAAAGAGAATTTATCTCGGATTTGGAATATCTTTTACACGACAAAGCCCAATGGAACCGGCATTGGTTTAGCCATGGCCAAACGGTCGATAGAACAATATCATGGTTCGATCGGGGTGATCTCGTCCCCTACAGGTACAACCTTTACCATTAAACTGCCTTCCGATCAGACCGATGATATTTCAGCCTAATTACGGGTGTAAATTGATAATCCTTGCACAGACTACCCTTGAGGAGGTCGTAAGAAGTGAACAAAGCGATCTGGGTAGTCTTAATCATTGTCTTAGCAGTAGGTGCCTTCATGATCTGGGGTACTCGCGATTCTCAACAGGATCTGGCTAACCAGCCGGGAGTCCAGGAGCCTGCTAACGACCGGGAAAACAGAGATGGTGGCGGCCGTGTCGACTATAACGCGCAATGGCAGGCATCTGCGCACGCCAAAGTAGTTGAAAATACGGTTAGGGATGGCTGCATACAATGCCATACCGAACAAGGCTTTATTAACCCAGATGTTAAGGCTGAGGAAATTACCGGGCCCAAGGCGCAAACCTGCAATGCCTGTCATGATTTTTCCGGGGCAAACAATGAGAACAAGTTACGCAAAGTGACGCCTGTTTCGCTGCCGAATGGAGTGGTGATGGATCGCGGGGATAGTAACCTATGTGTCGCCTGTCATAATTCCCGGCGCAATATGCAGGATGCCGCAACCAGAGCCGGCCGAAAAGCTCCGCATGGTAGTCCGGAGGGGGATATGCTGATGGGTACCAACGCTTGGGAGTTCGGCGCAGATGTGGTAAGCTATCAAAACTCTGCCCATACCGGGTTCGAAAACGCCTGTGTAGTTTGTCATATGGCCAAAAGCCCACCTGAGGGGCAGGCAGGTTTTAACGAGGTTGGCGGACACACTTTCCGGGTTAAATCTAATGATGCCTTTAACCCGAATGCTTGTATTGGATGTCATCCAGAGACGGTCTCTGCTGACCGGCCGGCATATGGCGACTATGATGGCAACAAAAAGATGGAAGGCATTCAGTCCGAGGTAGAGGGGCTACTAGAACTGCTCAAAGCTGAAATCGAGAAACGGATACCTGGCGGAGGTGGTAAGCTGAGTGAGTCTCATGGCAATGTAGTCTTCCTCAAAGCTGACGGCACTGAAATACCACCGGAAGAAATGGATGAGAAGCTCTACTTGGCCGCGTACAATTACTTTTTTGTTGAAGCTGATGGTAGCCTAGGAGTTCATAATCCTCCTTACGCTGTCACCCTACTTCAGCAAAGCTATAAGGCGATAACCGGTAAAGATGTGCCCAATGCCGAGATCCGGAGGTAGCCACCATCATTTATTTGGGTGCCGGACCAACTCGATGCTTCCTTGAGCTGCTAATTGGTCATCCTTGATTGCTAGGCCGGCCAAAACACCAGGTATGGTCATGGCCCATTCAACAGCAGGCTTAAGATCATTGGTGCTCGAGATCTTGTTGCCTAAGGCAGTGGCTACGGCATCGGCCAAAGCTGCATCTTTGGCAATAACAGTAGCACAATCGGCTGAGCCGAAACTTAAGGATGGTCCAACGGTACCAGATGACGAACAGACACCCAGAGGAAAAAGGTGTGGGTGCAATAGAATGCCGAGCCTGCCGGTAAAGGGGGAATCGCCGGCAAAAACACTTATCGTCCGGGGCTGCGACGAAGAGATGAAGATGTCACCCCCGTTTTCGATGATTACTTCATCATAATTTAATGCTAGTTCGTCCCCGACTAAAGTCGCAATCGCCCCGGCTACCGCCGCCATTGGCCCTACTCCGGCAGCCTCGGCAGCTATGGCCATTCGTTTGGCTATCCGCGGGGCCGAAGCGGTAACAGTGATAGGTACTAAGCTGCTCAGAAATACTGGCTGCCGTTGGATGTAATCTTCAAGTAACCGGCGTTCGCGGCGGACAATTGTCTCAACCCTCTGCCGAAGCATATTCAGATCTTCGATTCCGTGCTCAACTCTAACCAACAGATCGGTTTCATTGATTGTAACCCGCAAACCAACCAGATCATTCTGGCTGGTAATCCAGGTGCGGTACGTGCGGTTAAGATACCGTGATCCGGGGTATGAACCCATTAAAAGGCCTCCTTGATGATCCCTAATGGACAGGATTGTATGCATAGTTCACAGACAATACATTTACTCTGGTCAAAGTCGAGGCGCCAAGTTGAGTGATCAAGGCTTAACGCCCGGGAGCGGCAAACTGCGGTGCAGGCGCCACAGTGAATACACTCGGCTTCGTCCCAGTTTATTGCTTTAGCCAAGTTTTCCACCACCAGCCCCTTACCGCGCAGGAAGTCGATGCCTTTTTCGATATTGGTCGCTTGCGAGTTGGATATCTCAAGTACCAACGTACCTTCTTCGTCCGGGCTAATCCGGGCAAACAAAATGTTAATGACGAGGTCAAAGTCTTTAACTAGATAATAAGTTAGGGGCTGCACTGCTTTGCCAGCTGGAAAGGTGATTATTACTCTGCGGCTGACCACATTACTCAACTCCTCGACTGCCCGGCAAGGGCTGGATGGGGGCGCTTAATGTGAATGTGCCCGCTTGAATTTGTTGCTTTAGTAGGTGCATGATTTCTCTAGCCTTAAATAGGCTGCTTAATGGGGCTGTAGCGATGGTCTTGCCATCAATAAGAACTGACCCGCTACGCAGTTGGGCATATGTCACTTCTGCCACTACTGGGCGCGACCTGCTTGCTACTCCGTAGTCATAGACTTTGGTGGTAATGTCATCGTCGGTGATAGCCAGATAATGTGCCATTTCTTTATCTAGAACAGGGATAGCGACACCAATGCCAATGTAAAGAGTTACACCGTAGTTATGAAAGTAAGCTGCCCGCAGGAAATCGGTACTCATATCTTTGAGGTTGCCGATGACCGCCATTGTGCCTGCAGCTCCAAACGGGATAGCCCTGTCGTTCCTAGCGACGGTCGGATTGTGTTGGGTGCCTTCCCAGGCTACCAGACCTACTGCTCCGGCCAACCAGATCCGGGTGCCAATTCCGATGGTCCGGTAATAAGGGTCATTTATTAGCGGGCTAAGCGAGCCCGAGGTTGAGTAGGTTAGATTACCATACCGTGGCAGGAGGGTACCCATGTATGTATAGATTATTCGGTCTGTACCGTTGATCGCCGCGGCGTAGTTTTGGTAGCCATTGCGCGGGTTGAAAAGGTAGGCCTGATTTAGATCATCCAAAGTAAACTGGGCTTCGAGAGCCTCTTTTGGGTAGCAGTCGGTACCGGACGAATCGGCTTTGAGCCGGACCGAGTCGCCTCGAACCAAGGCCTCAATTACATGGGCACCACCGTAGCGAGGATTATCTTCAGCCGGCTCGGTTGCGCCCAGAAAGACATCCATCGCGGCTAACCCTCCGTAGCCCGGGACATCGTTTAAGGAAACTCGCTTCAGCTTCATCGGAGGGTCGGTGTGTTTGAAATTGAAAAAAGCTCCCGAAGAGCACATGGCTCCAAAAGTGGCTGTTGTTACCACGTCCACGCGAGCAGCAGCTTCGTTTAGTCCGTCTTGGGCGGCGAGAGACAGAAACTCATTTTTGGTCAGTGTAACCGCTGTCCCCGCGCAAATTTTGGCGTTAATCTCTTCAAGACTCTTCAGCATTACATCTCCTCCCCGGTGGAACTGATAAAAAAAACACCCTCCTAACAGATGGGGAAGGTGAATCTTGATCAGCTCTCATCTCTCAGGATATCCTGCAGGATTTGGCACCTTTACATCTTTGATGTCGGTTGCCGAGGCTTCACTGGGCCAGTCCCTCCACCTCTCTGTATGAGAAAATTTTAAGTTGTTAGAACCGATTTTACTACGCGTTGCCAGAGGAGTCAACAATTTATTGGAAAAATCCAACTAATCAACCTTATATTCTTGCAGTGTAGAAGTTACGGTAAATCCTTCTGATTCGAACTCCCGCTTGACCATTCCGACCGACTTTTTGAAGTATTCGATTATAGTCGAATGTGGGAAGGTAACCTTAACAGCGATGCAATCTTGGAATTGACCGATTGGTGTGTCGACGGTCTCGGTCACGCTAATGATTTCTCGAGCCTGATCAGACGGTCCCCACTTGGTGCCCACCTTGAGCGGAGCTTTGAGAATAATTGTTGATTCCGTTGACTTGATATCTAGCAGATTTACATCTTCATAGGTTTCCCCCTGAAAGTGAATCCGAGTGACGGCATCTTGAGTAACTTCGTAGACCGAGGCGGAAATTGTCCCGCCATTGTTCTCCTTAAACTGGCTACGATTGCCACTGGTTCGCACTGCTTCCCGGAGAAAAGAGGCATACTCGTTACCTTCACCCAAATAGTTCCAATAGCTCCCAGCCGTAATCGGAAAGAAATCCTCCGGACTGCCGATGGTGGGATTTGAATTCCACCATGAACAACCTGCAATTACTAGTGATAGAATTACTATGATCAGAGCTGATCCTGTTAGACCTCGAACCATCTGCCAACCTCCAGGAATAGTTATCAGGTATATTGTACCCCATAAAACACTTTTACTGATTGACGGTGATACCTTTTATTAATCGGTTTATGTGTTGGTCATGACAGCTTATTTTTGAAATATGCAGATGCTCCGTCTTCGGTCTTGGTGGTTAAAGACAGAGTGTTAAACCACAACCCGTCGTACACTGTCGGCTAAAGGACTACCAGAACTTTGCCTGGAATAACTTCAATATTAGTAAGCTAACGGGGAGGGTTTAACAATTAAACGAGTACTTTTTACCTTAATATTCATTGTCGTATTTGCCACTGTTGCAGTAGCCAAAACTCCAACCGAAATCATCGATGAGTCTATTTTGGTTCTGGAGGAAATGACCGCTCAGTATGATGTCGGGGCTATGGCTGCCTTGGTTAAGCAGGCCAAGGGTGTAGCCATCTTTCCCTCAGTCCTAAAGGCTGGTCTGGTCCTTGGCGGACGCTATGGCGAGGGCTTGGTATTAAGACGGGATAATGGCAACTGGTATGGCCCTTACTTCGTATCGATAAAGGGAGTATCGTACGGCCTTCAGGTCGGAGTACAATCTACTGCTTTGGTCATGGTAATTAATAATGAGCGTGGGATGCAGGGCTTTACGGGTGACAAAGTGACTCTCGGTGGAGAGGTTGGTGTTGCGGCTGGGCCAATTGGCAGACAGGCTGGGGCAGCCACAGATACCGACTTTAAGGCCGAGATTTACAGCTATTCCATGAGTAGGGGTGCTTTCGCCGGGATGTCCTTGGAAGGCTCGGTTATCGAAGCAGCCAAGGGTGCCAATGTTGATTATTGGGGTTCTGAGTTGACGGTGGAGCAAATGTTGAAAAAGAAAGCGACCGACTCTCGGATTAAGGGTCTGGTCGCGGAGCTGAATAATCTGGCGAAGCTGGCTGATTAGACCGGTAAATTGGCCAAAAACTCTTCCACTTGTTTGTAAATATCATCACGCGCTTTGCGAAAGGCAGCAGCAATACCCTCAGGACTTCCGGTTGCCTGGGCTGGGTCAGGAAAGCCCCAGTGTAAGTGCTGTGCTTCTGGCGAGATTTGAGGGCAGCGTTCAGCGGCATCGCCGCAGAGGGTGATAACGTAATCCATCTGGGCCAATAGCTGAGGATTGATCAATTCAGATCTTTGGCTGGAAATATCGATTCCGATTTCTTGCAGTGTTTCCACAGCGCGCGGATTGAGGCCATGAGTTTCGGTTCCCGCGCTATAAACTTTTACCTTATTCTCAGATAAATGCTTGGCAATGCCCTCAGCTATTTGGCTGCGGCAAGAGTTACCGGTACATAAAAACATGATTTGCACTGGTTTCATTTACAGCAGCAACCTCCGTCGCAGCCACAAGAGGTTTCACGGCCAGCATCGCAATTACAGGAAGGACCACAACCTCCCTGTTGCAGATACTTCTTGATTTCTTCCTTGTTTGGTACTCGCCCTGAGAACATGACTTTACCATTAACCACTAGCGCAGGGGTGGCCATGATTTGATAGGACATAATTTCGACGATGTCAGTTACCTTCTCAACATGGTTGGTAATGCCTAATTCGCGCGCAGCTTCTTCAGTATTTTTGGCCAGTCGTTGACAATTTGCACAACCAGAACCTAAGACCTTAATCTCCATTTCGTTCACTCCTCGTTTAGGGTTAGATAAACCAGTGGCTAATGGCATTAAATGTATAGCCCATAATCATAATGCCAACCGCTACGATGCCTACAAAGATAGTCAATAATTTGGTTTTGACTACCCGTTTGAGCAGAATAATCGATGGGAGGGAGAGCGCGGTTACCGCCATCATCAAGGCCAGCACGGTACCGATGCCAACACCTTTGGTTACTAGCGCCTCGGCGATCGGCAAGGTTCCGAAGATGTCAGCGTACATTGGCAGACCGACTATGGTAGCGAGAACAACGGAAAAGGGGTTTCTTTCTCCGATAATAGTCGTAATGATGCTTTCCGGAATCCAATTGTGGATCGCCGCACCGATTCCGACGCCGACCAACACATAAAGCCACACTCTCTGAATAATTTGGCTGACTTGCTCTTTGGCAAAGGAAATCCGCTGGCGTCGGCTCATGGTCGGGGTATCGGCTTCTCCAGCGGCCGCCTGTTGGGTGTTATAGACAAAAGGCTCTACATATCTCTCGAGCTTTAACCTGCTGATGATCGTTCCACCAATTACAGCTAACACCAGCCCGACTAAGACATAGGCAATAGCAATCTTCCAGTTAAAGATGCTTGCCAACAACAGGATCGAGGCAAGATCAACTAGCGGTGAGGAGATCAGGAAGGAAAAAGTCACCCCAAGCGGCAAACCGGCGTTGGTGAAGCCAATAAATAACGGTATCGATGAGCATGAACAGAACGGGGTTACCGTACCAAACAATGCGCCTAAGATATTGGCTTTAATGCCGCTAAACCGTCCTAAAATCTTGCGCGTGCGTTCCGGTGGGAAATAGCTTTGAATATAGGAGATGCCAAAAATCAGCACCGATAGCAAGATAAAGATCTTAATTGTATCGTAAATGAAAAAATGGATACTGCCGCCTAACCGTTCGGTTAGATCAAGGCCGAAGACATTTTCTACGAATAGCGCAACTAAAGTGTAAAGCCACTCCATTTTGAGTAGTTGGTCATTGAGCCAGCCAAATATGAACATCGCATCATCTCCGGGTTAGCTTATCAAATAGATCGCGGATAGCCTCGAGATTATCCAAGTTAAGAGTATACTTTATCCAACTCCCCTCGCGACGACTGTTTACCAGCCCTGAATCGCATAGAATTTTCATGTGATAGGAAAGGGTTGGTTGGGTAATCTGAAAGTGCTCCAGAATATTGCAGGCACAGAGTTCGCCGGAGGATAGCATCTCGATAATTTTAAGCCGGGTCTCATCGGCCAGAGCTTTAAACAGCGGAACATAGTCGATATGGGTGATTTGGATTTCAGTCACCTCCCACTATCTCATCAGGCGACATTGATACTTCTCTATGTAATTATTTTATGTTGAATATAGAAAGATGTCAATATGTTTTGGGAAGCTGTTTTTTGGCTTCTAGATATGCTTGTTCCTGCTCCAAAAAGATAAGGTAGGTTTCTTCATCATGGTTGCACAGGACAACTTGTTGCAGTGAGATATCAGGTTGGTGCAGGAAATCGGCGCAGGTTTGGATGATGATTTTGGCGCACTCTGGCTTGGGAAAGCCGAAAATCCCTGAGCTGATCGCAGGAAGTGAGATGGATTTTAAGTTATAAAGGTCAGCTAGGACTAGGCTGTTGAGGACAGCTCTTTGCAGCTTGGCAGGTTCATCCCCTTCGCCCCATCTCGGTCCAACGGTATGAATAACAAATTTACACGGCAAACTGCCGGCGTCAGTAATTACAGCTTTGCCGACGGGGACCAGACCGATCTTGCGGATGAGTTCGTCGCTTTGTTCTTGAATCACTACTCCACCGGCCCTGACAATCGCCGCGGCGGCTCCACCGCCATGTTGCAGACCGGAGTTGGCTGGGTTGACAATGGCATCGGTAGCTTCGACTGTAATATCGCCCTGCTTAATTATTATCTGTTTAGTTCCGATTGTAATCATCACCAAAACCCCCAAAGCGGATCTAGTAACCATTATAACCCAGGCGCATTAATTGTGGGAGAGAGCCGAATTGATCATAAGAGAACGTAGGCAAAAATGGTCGCATTTTGCCTACGTTCACCAAAGACTTGTCGGGAGGACTAGTTATCCCTGTACATTATACATCCCATGCTGCTGCATGTAGTTAAAGAGCCCTTCACCATGTTGTTGTTCTTCTTTCTGGATATGTTGCAGGTTTTGACGGATTGTGGAGTTCACCGATTCAAAAATCGCGGTATCGTAAACGCTTGATACATATTTCTCAGTCATCAACAGGTCGTTGAGCATCATGGCATCTTGCTGGTTCGGAATCGTCACGCCGCGTTGCTGTTGCTGCATGCTTACTCCCTGCATGGCCTGGGGCTGGGACTGGGACTGTTGCCCAGAGCTCGAAGACATGTTCGGCTGTTGACCCTGAAGCATCTGATTAATGGTGTCATAGTGCTGCTGTTCTTGACTGGCATATTGGTTGAGCAGTTGCTTGAGCCCGGGGTCTTGGGTTTGTTGGGCATAGTTTTGGTATTTCTGGATACACACCTTTTCATGGGAGAGTGCGTCTTGTAATAGGGTTCTTTCCTTTTGGGTTAATTGCATTAATAATTCACCTCCGTTTGAAAGGATTGACTAAAACAAAGGAGAGTATTCCTGGGCAATTGATGTTTGCCGATAAATGGAGTACAGTGGAATTAAACGATGGGGGGACCGATCATGAAGATAAGGCTCAGAGATCCGGTTAGTGGTTTAACGCACTTAGTAGGGGCAGGGCTATCGATAGTAGCATTAATTATCTTGGTCTATTACGCAGCCACCAAGGCCTCAGCCTGGCATGTAGTTTCGTTTGCCATCTTTGGCACCAGCCTGATCTTGCTGTATACGGCGAGCACCCTGTATCACCTTCTGCCGGTCTCGGAGAAGGGGACAAGGGCGCTCAGACGCATTGACCATATGATGATTTTTGTCTTGATTGCCGGGACCTACACTCCGATTTGCTTGATCCCGCTGCGCGGTGGCTGGGGTTGGAGCCTCTTCGTGGCAATCTGGGTAATTGCCGTTACCGGAATTATCCTCAAAGGGGTCTGGTTTAACGCTCCGCGCTGGCTCTCCACCCTTTTTTATACCGCAATGGGCTGGCTTGTAGTTGTAGCCTTTCTACCGTTAGTCCGCTCTTTGCCAGTTGGTGCGATGGGTTGGCTGGTAGCCGGCGGCATTATGTACACCATTGGGGCGCTCCTTTACGGATTAAAGTGGCCAAAAGGCCGAAAATACTTCGGATTCCATGAGATCTTTCATCTCTTTGTGTTAGCGGGCAGTTTCTGTCATTTCTGGGTGATGTATCAGTACGTATTATATCTTCGTTAACGCAAAAATTCGTTGGTTACCAGTTTTTCGACCGGAGTTATTCTCGGAATAATCCCCCATTTGGCCATCAGTTCTTGCGCTTCTTTCCATGCGTTTGGATCGGAGTAGCCCAGACCGTTTGCCTTTGTGGCCGCACTTTCCCACAACTCCATGGAGGCCAACAGCACTTGGTACTGGGCTTTTTCATTGACTTGATCAAGCTCAGGGATGTATTTCTTGCAGATTTCGAAGGCCTCTCTCGGGTTGGCTAGAGCCCACTCCATACCTTTAAGGGTGGCGGAGACGAATGCCTGCACCAGCTCTGGCCTCTGGATAATGGTGTTCTCGCCAACTACGACACCGTGCCCGACCAAGTCAAAGCAACTGTCAAGGGCGATGGTGTTGATTGCTACTCCTTGCTGCTCGAGTTGGATTGGTTCGTTATTTGCAAACCCAATGACTGAGTCGACTTGACCGGTGGCTAGCGATTGTACCTGGGTATATCCGATTGGCCTGATTGTGACATCGCGTTCTCGTAACCCGGTTGCCTCCAAAATGGCCTTGACCGCTATATAGTTCGTGCCATAAAAGCCAGGAATGCCAATGGATTTTCCTTTCAGTTGTTCAAGGGAAGAAATTCCTGAATCAGTTAACGAGATTAAGGCTGCAGGAAACCGTGCATATAATGCCATTACATAGCTGACCGGGATGCCCTGGCCTCTAGCCACGATCACTTCATCGCCCCCGGCGATTGCCAGGTCGGCATCACCCGTTGCCAAGAGCCTCATCACATCATTAACTTTGCCATAATCCATGTTGACATCCAAGCCCTCGTCGTGAAAGAAGCCTTTCTCTTGGGCAACATACCAGGGTGCAAATTGCACGTTGGGAATGTAACCCATCACCAAGCACACTTTAGCAGGTTTTTCAGCGCCAAATGAGCTGATGGTGGCCGCCACAGTCAAGATCAGGGCGAGAAAAACTGCAAAAAATTTTTTCACCACAAACACCTCCAAAATAATCGCTTTTTCGTTATGATTTGCGGATTGACCAGGGTAGTAAGATCCGTCGGACCAAGTCCAACGCCGCATAGAATAGCAGACCTAGGATCGCTAAACTAAATAGGGCCACGAACATCAGCGGAGTATCCATCATCCCAGCGGCCATATTGACCAGGTAACCTAAACCCCGATCAGAGCTGGTAAATTCGCCGACAATGGCTCCAGTGACTGAAAGAGCCAACCCAACCCTAAGACCAGCAAAAACAACCGGCAGAGCTGCCGGGACCTCCAGTTTTTTAAAGATCTGCCACTTGCTAGCCCCTAGTACCGCCATCAACTCATAAGCGCGTGGTTCGCTGCTATGTAACCCGACGATGATGTTGGTCAGGACCGGAAAAAAGGTCACTAAGGCTGCGACCAAAACTTTGGAGGCCGGGCCGAAACCAAACCAAATAATCAGTAAAGGAGCCAAAGCCATAATCGGGATAGCCTGGGAGGCCGAAATAAAGGGTGCAGACGCCTTTTCAAGCCATGGTTTTTTGGCCATGAGGTAGCCGAGCGGTAGAGCGGCCAGTACACCGATAAAAAATCCGCTCAGCGCTTCGCCTGCTGTCACCAGAAAATGGCGGATCAGCAAGCCGCTATGGAGGACATCCGCAGCACGGGCCAAGACTACTGGTGGCGAGGGTAGAATAAATGGCGGATAGATGGTTGATAATCCCCACCAGATTAATAAAATCAACAGGCTAATAAAGAAGGCAGCGATTCTAGTCATGGGAGCAACCTCCATTGGTCAAGGCTGTTCGGACTTCTCCGCAGATTGCAGCAAATTGCGGTGTGCATAGGAGCGACATATCACGATTTTCAGGAAGGTCAACGGGGATTTCAGCGATTATTCGTCCTGGCTTTTCGCCCATGACCAATACTCGGTGGGATAGCCAAACAGCTTCAGAAATACTGTGCGTAACCATGATTAAGGTAAGCTTTTTTTTCTGGCCCAGGCGCCACAGCTCGTAGGTGAAGCGTTCCCGCCGCATAGCATCGAGCGCGGCAAAAGGCTCATCAAGCAGTAACAACGGTGACTGCTCGACCAAGGCACGGGCCAGTGAGACTCGTTGCTTCATTCCCCCCGAAAGTTCAGCAGGGTAAAGGTCGGCGCTATCAGCCAAACCTACATCGCGTAAAGCTTGATGGGCTCTGGCCAGTCGTTCGGCTTTGGCCACACCCTTGATTTCCAGCGGCAGAGCAACGTTTTGTAAGGCAGTGCGCCAGGAGAATAAGGTGGGGTCTTGAAAAACAAACCCCACGCCTCGCTCGGGAGGAGGGCCACTGCGGCCAAAGACTTGGACTTCACCGGCGGTTGGTTTCAAGAGGCCGGCGATTACGCGCAGTAGGGTAGATTTACCGCAGCCACTGGGACCGACTACAGAAATGTATTCTCCGGGCCTAACAGTAAAACTGATCTCCTCTAGCGCGTTTGCGGCTCCAGTAAAAGAGACGGTAACCCCTCGACAGTTGACAGCATCCTGGGTCACAGATAATCCTCCTAGAAAAAAGTACGATTAAACAAAAAGCCCTGAACACAGTTCAGGGCAAATAGGCTAACACAAAAAAGCATCCTTCTTTCATCCGGACTATACCGTCGGTCCCGGGATCACACCGGGTCTGCCTTGCGGCTCGTGGACTAGCTTACGCATTACCACCGGTCGGGAATCGGCTCCAGCCTCACCCTGCCCTGAAGAATCACTAAATGATTATGCAGTTACAGATACTCTATTCGTGATTAATTTCCTGTATCCTTCTTATGTGCCTTTTTATTTTGCCGCTGGCAATAAATAGGGTTCATCAAAGATAATCGCCGCTAGATCGCGCGCGATCCGCTCGACCGGGGCATCGCCGATATTGCTGAGGATGATGATGACCGCGTCATCAGCCGGAAAACGCATTAAAAAGGAGGTGAAACCGCTGGTTATCCCGCCATGCATGGTGCAATAGCGGTCAAAGACATCAAAGATATACCAACCGTAGCCATAACCAGCAATTTGTGGGGTTAACATCTGCTCCAACGAATTTTGGCTGATCACACTATTACCATAGAGGGCGCGATCCCAACGGTATAGATCTGTAACCGTTGAATACATAGCCCCGGCGGCATAGAGGTGGCTCATATCCATGTGCAAGGCATTAAGAAAGCGATCAGAACCGCGAAGATATCCGGAAGCTCGATTTGGAATAAGTGGTACGCCAAGATCATATCCGGTTTCTGCTAAGCCAAGCGGGGTTAAAATCTGGTTGGATAGGTAGAGATCATAATATTCTCCGGTTACTAATTCAATAATTTTGCCCAGGAGAATGTAGCCTGAGTTTGAATAGACGAACTCTTCACCGGGTGGATACTCCAACGGGAGGTCCTGAAAGGATTCGATCAACTTGTCCACAGACACCGGAGCCATCGAACGAATTAGGAAAAAAGGATCGGAGGTGTAATCGGGAATCCCGGAGGTGTGAGTCAAGAGATGGAAAATAGTGATTTTCTCCCCATTAGGATAGTCAGGTAGGTATTTATGTAGCGGATCATCCACTGACAAAAGCCCGTCCTCTGCCAACTGCATGATTGCCAGCGCGGTGAATTGCTTAGTTAACGAGCCGATACGATATTTGGTCTGGGGGGTGCACGGGACATTAAGCTCATAGTTGGCCATCCCGTATCCTTGGTTCAGCAAGATTTGCCCATCTTTGGCCACCAGGACTGAACCACTGAACCGTCTGAGATCGGTACAGGCTTGCAGGTATTGATTTAGCAACTCAGCCTTGGTTTGGGCATGCGCGATTGAGGCCACAACAAGCAGGCCAATTAAGACGAAAAGGTAGACTTGTCGATGCATGGTGCATCCCTCCAACTATGTATTGTTCCGCTGAAAAACAAGTAATTCCTTGAGCCTAGGACAAGTAAGAGGGCAGAACCGTATGATGTTAGACGAGAGGTGATTACGGTGAAGTTCAATGATGACCGATTTGGTCGGATTTTCAGCAATGTGGACAACCACTTTGTCGGCTCAGTGGAGCATGTTTACAGCTACCAGAAAAAGTATGCCCGCTTTTTTAAAGGCGCTCCGGGTCTGGTTGTTGATTTCGGCTGCGGACAGGGCGCGTTTTTACAAGCTTTGGCTGAGGAAGGCCTTAATTATCTGGGGGTGGATTCGGATCCATATAATATCGCTATCTGTCAAAGTAAAGGGCTGGTAGCAACCGGAGCCGATGGGTCTCTTTTTCTCAGCCAGCATGGCCAAAGTTTGGGTGGTATTTTTATGGCCCACGTGTTAGAGCACTACCCCGGGCCCGAGGCGCTGAGGTTGTTATTGCAATGCTATGATGCTTTGCTGCCCAGAGGTGTCCTGATTGTAATTACCCCTGATTTCAAATCCGAGCCAATTCATGCAGAGCAGTTTTGGCTTAGCACTAGCCATGTTCGTCCCTACCCGGTTGATTGGCTACGGTGTGCTTTTGGCGAAATCGGCTTCAAAATCGTGGACTCAGGCAATGATCCGGATTTCGGCGATATTTTCATAGTAGGAATTAAGAGCTAGGACTGGAAATTGATCATGATGGTTATGCTTGTGCAGGTGGTTTAAAATGTTGCCAACAGATTTTCTCGACCAGATGCGGGCCATGCTTGGCCACGAGTTCACTGCTTTTGTTGAAAGTTTTCAACAAGAGCGTACTTATGGATTACGGGTTAACACGCTTAAAATATCGGTAGCCGACTTTCTGCAGTTGGTCCCGTTTAAGCTCGAACCGGTGCCCTGGTCTGCGGAGGGCTTTTACTATTTGCCCCAGGATGAACCGGGCAAACATCCGTACCATGATGCCGGCTTGTATTATATTCAAGAGCCCAGTGCGATGGTGGTGGCAACCCTATTAGATCCCCAACCCGATGAACTGGTTTTAGATCTGGCGGCGGCCCCCGGAGGGAAGACAACCCATATTGCTGCGAAGATGCAAGGGCACGGTCTGCTGGTGGCTAACGAAATTGACTTCGCCCGGGCCAAAGTCATATCACAGAATATCGAACGGCTCGCAATCGGTAATTGTATCGTCTGTTCAGCCCGGCCGGATTTTCTGGCGGCAAAATATGGGGGCATTTTTGACCGGGTCTTGCTTGATGCTCCCTGTTCAGGGGAGGGGATGTTCCGCAAGGAGCCTGGTACGATCGCCGAATGGAGCATGGAGCATGTGATCGGTTGCGCAGCTAGGCAACGCGCTATTCTCGATTCAGCGGCTGACCTGGTTAGGCCGGGCGGCAGGTTGGTCTATTCAACCTGTACCTTTGAATCGCTGGAGAATGAAGGGGTTATTGAATCATTTTTAGCAAAACATCCGGAGTTCAGTCTGGAAAAGACAGTTCGGCTCTGGCCGCATCAGGTGCGCGGTGAAGGACACTTTATTGCAGTGCTGACAAAAGGTGGTAGCTCTTTGCCAGCATTTTCCCGGTGGCGGCCGACTTACTTACATCGTACCGAATTGCTTTTAGTGCAACGGTGGTGGGAGGAACATTGTTTGCTGCCGATTCCGTCCGAGATCGTCAAATTTGGTGATCGCTTATACCAGTTGCCCGCTGACTGCCCTGACTTGTCGGGACTGCGGATCCTGCGACCAGGGCTTGAGCTGGGAAGTTTGCGCACCAATCGCTTTGAGCCTGCTCATGCCCTGGCACATAGCCTGACCCCGGGTGAAGTGCGAAACAGTCTTGTTTTGGCAGCGGAGTCTGCCGAAGTCTCAGCCTACTTGCGCGGAGAGACGTTGACCCATTCCGGCCCGAGTGGATGGTGTCTGGTCAACGTCGATGGATATTCGCTAGGTTGGGGCAAAATTGTCGGGACTACTCTCAAGAACCACTATCCTAAGGGCTTGCGGCGTCGATAACTATTGAGCTTTTTAGCCAGTTCTTCTTTTCGGAGCAAACGTAGAGCAGCCATTGCTTTCGAGTAAGCCCAAAATCGTTTACTGTCAGCCATCTTTTCCAACCTCCTTAGAAGTATTTTGTCCGTAATAGGAGAAATTACAAAGTGAGATCTTGCTAGGGGGGTTAATCATGACCGAATATCTCAAAAACAGACAACTGCGCCAGCAAAAGTTAAAAGAGATTATTCTGCGACTGCATCAGGGTGCAAAAGTTGACGATGTTAAGGAAGAGTTTCGTGACCTACTAAATGCAGTTGGGCCTACGGAGATTGCCAGGTTGGAGCAGGCCCTAATTAGCGGGGGCCTACCCGAAGAAGAGGTTAAACGGCTGTGTGATGTCCATGTGTCCTTGTTCCAAGAGTCTTTGGAAGCCGATGCGGATCTTACTGCTGCTCCCGGTCATCCTTTGCAGACGTTCAAGGCAGAAAATGATGCGATTCAAAGATTGATCGAGGATGAATTAAGACCACTCTTTGCACAGCTTAAACAGGCATCAAACCAAGCCGAATTAGCCGAACTGTTTACTATCTGGCAGGAGAAGCACTCGGCCTTGTCCGAAGTGGAAAACCACTACAGCCGGGAAGAAAACTTGCTCTTTCCCTATTTGGAGAAGTACGGTCTGAGCGGACCACCATCGGTGATGTGGTCAATTCATGATGATATCCGAGATCAGCTTAAACAGGTAGCCAATTTTTTAGCCGTGGATAAAGAGGGGCTGAGTCTAGACAAGGTTAGCAAGTATATCGACGAAGTGGCTGAACCATTGCTTGACCTGATCATGGATATGATTTACCGCGAAAACAAGGTGTTGTTTAAGTTTAGCGCAGAGGCCTTGACTGAAGCCGATTGGCTGGCGATTAGAGACGAGAGTGACGAAATTGGCTATACCCTAATCAGGCCACAGCAGGGCTGGGAGCCCAAGTCAGAAAAGATCGCCTCCCCAGCTCAACAAGGTCCTGCTCCCGAAGGAACCATCAATTTTGAGACCGGCTCACTGAGTCCGAAACAGATTGAACTGATTCTGAACAACCTTCCGATCGATATTACCTTCGTTGACCAAGATAATGTGGTTCGCTATTTTTCCAAGCCCAAGGATCGGATCTTTACTAGAACCAAAGCCGTGATCGGCCGAAAAGTAGAGCTCTGCCATCCGCCGGAAAGCGTGCATGTGGTAACGGAGATCGTAGAGGAGTTTCGCGCTGGGCGGAAAGATACTGCGGAGTTTTGGCTGACTCTTGGCGACAACTTCGTTCATATCCGTTACTTTGCGGTCCGGGATGAGAACCAGCAATATCTGGGGGTACTCGAGGTCACGCAGGAGGTAAGTGGAATCCGCGGGCTTCAAGGCCAGAAACGGCTGCTGGAGTGGGAATAATCAATTTGCCGTCAGGTTATTTACAGGGTATTGCCTGTCCGGAGGTGAATTATACCGCTGGAGGCAGGCTATGGTCAAATCTAAACAATTGTTAAGACAGTTGTTTGTAGTCTTTTTGCGGTTAGGTTTTTTCGTCTTCGGCGGCGGCTGGGCGATGATCCCATTAATCGAGCGGGAGCTGGTCGATCGTAAAAAGTGGCTGACCCAAGATGAGTTGGTCGATAACCTCTCTGTGGTTCAAGCTCTTCCGGGAGCGGTAGCTGTTAACCTCGCACTGGCACTCGGGTATAATTTAGCAGGCTGGTCGGGTTTACTCGTAGCCGGCTTAGGAGTAGTATTGCCCTCGTTTGTAGTGATCGTTGCTGTAGCCGAAGCCTACAGTTTTCTGCAAACTCTGCCGGCGGTGGCGGCTTTTTTTGCGGGAGTACGCCCGGTCGTGGTTGGCCTGATTATTGCTGCCGCGATTAAGATAGGCGGTCAAATTTTGAAGTCTTGGCGTGGTTGGGCGCTAGGCGTCTCAGTTTTTGTATTGGTGACCTTCGCCGGTATTAATCCGATTTACACGATTATCATGGCAGCTATTCTTGGCCTCTTCTGGAAACGCTGGTCACCGAATGATCAAGCCGATCACGGATTGCCCGGGGGTGAATAGAGAATTATTGCCTTTCAATTGTTCTGGTCTTTTTTCAAGATTGGGTTATTTGCTTTTGGGGGCGGATATGCGATGATCCCCCTGATTCAAGCGGAGATACTCAGTAAGGGCTGGCTCGGCATCGGCGAGTTCGCCGATATTGTTGCGATCTCTCAGATGACCCCCGGCCCGATCGCGGTTAATTCAGCAACTTTTGTCGGTTATCGGATTTTCGGGTTGTGGGGTTCGGTTGTGGCCACCTGCGGGGTGGTTTTACCCTCGTTTATCCTTGCGCTGGTAGTAACCAAGGTTCTTTTAGGACGACGCGATCACCCACTTGTAGTCGGAACTTTTCTCGGACTGCGTCCGGCGGTTGTCGGTTTGATCACAGCTGCCGGAATTATGCTTGTCCCTGATTCAATTTTATCATTCCCAGATCTGCTTGTTTGCTTGCTTACTGTTGGTTTGAGCATCAAGACACGGGTTAGTCCGGTTGTTCTAATATTGTTGGGTGGCCTCTACGGAATAAGCGCAGGAATGTAATAGTCCGATGCGTAATTATTATACATTTATCTAAAAGAATTCAGGTTAGTTAAAAATGATGGATCAAGATACTTATCGTAAAAATTGGCTTACCAGAACTTTGGAACGGGAAATTAGGATAATAGTTCCGATACGAGTGCTATTAGGCCTGGTTTTATTGGGGTCGGTGCTGGCTAACGGACATTATCAGTATTTGGGACCGCTGCTTGTCTGGGCCTTCTCGATTCCGGTCCACTATTATCTGGCCAGCAAGGCAGGCTTACACAACATAACCCTTATTACGCAGGGTTTTACCGTCTTTGACTCTCTGGCTACAATCCTCTTGGCTCTGGTAATGCCAGAAATTGTCCCCCTGGTGATGTTGTTTATTCCGGTTGCCATACTCAGATCGGTCTTTTCCGGAGTCAATCCCCGCAGATACTGGGTGCAGGGGATTCCTGGCTCAATTATGGTTCTGGTAGTAGGCCTGAGCACAGAAGAAGTGCTCTATGAGGTAATGGCTGAGATATTGTTAATATGGATCATCTGCTGGATGGTCTCACGGTTGGCCACAGAGTATCGGCAAATGATCGAGAAGATTGGCCGTGATTCGGAACGACTGCGTCATTTAGCCCATACTGACTCTTTGACCGGTTTGGCTAACCATCGCTACTTTCTGGAACAGGCTGAGCAGGCTATTAGACAGGGACAAAAATTTGCGATTATTTTCGTTGATGTAGATGATTTCAAGAAGTTCAACGAGACCTGCGGTCATCTCAAAGGTGATCAGGTCTTGACTTTGGTTTCGAACTACATTCGCCAAACCGTTCGTAGCACCGATTTGGTCGCCCGTTATGGTGGGGAAGAGTTTCTGATTTTGGCACGAAACTTGGGAGTTGATGAAGTTCATGCGATGGCTGATCGGCTTCGCGAGTGTGTAGCTAAGAACTGCGGGGTTACCTTATCAATCGGAATCGCAATTTATCCCGAGCATGGCCAAACTGTCGAAGCTGTCATTTCAGCAGCTGATATGGCGATGTACTACTCAAAGCGCTCCGGGAAAAACAGAGTCTCCTACTTAGAAGATCTGATGGATTTTCTTTTCTGTGTCGATTTGGAGCCGGCGGTGGCCCGGGCGGTGAGCCCCTTATTGACTTGGCTACATTATCGTCACCCAGATACTGTTGAGCATGCCAGGGGAGTGAAGAGATTGGTCCAGCAATTCAGTCTCTGGGCAGGCCTAAAAGAGGAAGAGATGAACCTACTAATCAAAGCATCGTTGGTTCATGATTTGGGCAAGGGGGAGATTCCAGTTGGAGTGCTGGATAAACGCGGCCCCCTTACCGATCAGGAGTGGGAACTGGTCCGGCAGCATCCGTCCCTGGGAGTAGCTATTATCTCCGAAGTCAGCATGTTACAGGATGCTATCGAGATTGTACGTCACCATCATGAATATTGGGATGGTTCAGGTTATCCGGATGGCCTAAAGGGAGAAAGCATTCCTGAACTGGCCAGAATTATGGCTGTCGCTGATGCTTATGAGGCCATGACCAGGCCAAAGCCTTATCGACCTGCACTCTCCCCAGAGCAGGCCGTTGTTCAGTTGGAGGCGGAGTCAGGTACACACTTTGATCCTATAATAGTACAAAACTTCATCCGGTTTATCCGGGAGTCTGTTAGTGTAGCCTCCTAAGATTCACGGTCAGCTCCGATCTGGCGCCAATGATAAACCCAGAAGCAGCCACCGACAATCAAAGCGGCCAGACTATTAATTAGTTCCCGAAGGTTGCGGTTGTACTGGCGATTCTTTTCGGCCCGCAAATACTCTGCATAGCGGTTTTGAATTTCCGCCGGAGTTAATTCTGTTTGGGTCTGGCCCGTTTTGGGATCCAAGCGTTCAAAACGCATGGCAAACTCTTCTGCAGTCTGATAATAGCCTTCATCTAAAAACAGATCAGTTAGATTAGTAATCGAAAAAATGATCCCAGAGATGAAAATAACTAGGGTTACCAAGCAGACAAGATATAGGTAGGCGCTGCGTAAGTTAAATTTTGCCACTAGATAAGCCTCCTTTTCAGTTCTGACACTAATTCTAGCACATCAGCAGCCATGCATAGCTAGGAGTTCTCTGGGAATACCACGAAAGAATATGAATCCAGAGATCAGAGGTGTAATTGTAGTGCCGATTGATTTTATTGCTACCGCTGCTTTTGGCTTGGAGTCGGTAGTTGCCAGACAAGTGCGTGAATTAGGATACTCAGAGGTCAAAATCGACAATGGGCGAGTTGAGTTTAGCGCCGATGAATTGGCCTTGTGCCGTGCGAACTTATGGTTGCGCTCTGCTGACCGAGTCTTGGTGAAGATGGGTGAGTTCCCTGCTACTGACTTTGACCAACTATTTGACCAAGTTAAGGCATTGCCGTGGCCTGAATGGCTACCGAAGGATGCGGCCTTTCCGGTGAACGGAAAATCTCTCAATTCACAGTTGTCCAGCGTTCCTGCTTGCCAGGCGATAGTGAAAAAAGCAATAGTGGAAAGCCTCAAAGATCATTATCATCTTGAGTGGTTTGCGGAGACCGGGCCCGAATATACCATCGAGGTATCTCTTCTCAAAGATATTGCGACGATTACCCTTGATACTAGTGGGGTTGCCCTACATAAACGGGGTTACCGTAAACTGTCCATGCCAGCTCCCCTAAAAGAAACTTTAGCCGCTGCTTTGGTCGAACTGAGCTACTGGAATCCGAACCGGATCTTATTAGACCCGTTTTGTGGTTCGGGCACAATCCCGATCGAAGCGGCGCTAATTGGGTTAAATATCGCGCCTGGCTTAAAGCGAGAGTTTGCCGCAGAATCCTGGCCGGTGATCGGGCCCTCGGTCTGGAAAACCGCCAGAGAGGAGGCGCAGGATCTGATGCGCAGGGATCGCCGCTTGGCAATTTTGGGTTCTGACATCGATCAAGAAGTGCTTAGTTTAGCCAATTATCATGCTAAACAGGCTGGTGTAGCTGGAAACATTAAATTTGTCCGGCTTCCGGTTGCCGAGGTCACGACCTCGCACGAATATGGATGCATTATTTGTAATCCCCCGTATGGAGAACGGCTGGGCGAAAAAACCGAGGCTGAAGAGGTTTACCGTCAGATGGGTCGGGCTTTTGCTCCACTTGAGACCTGGTCGGTGTATGTGCTAACATCTCATGAAGGTTTTGAACGATTTTATGGGCGAAAGGCGGACCGGAAACGTAAGCTATACAATGGTCGGATTCGTTGTGATTACTACCAATTTTACGGGCCAAAACCCCCGTTAGTAGAGTCGAAAAGCTAGTTGACAAAAGGCGTGGCAGTGCTAAACTTGTAATCATCACCTTGACTGCGGGGGAAAAGTGTGAAAACAGTCTTGCTGCTGTTAATATCCAACATCTTTATGACTTTTACTTGGTATAGCCATCTCAAGTTTAAAGATACCCCTCTTTTTAAGGTGATCGTTATCAGTTGGCTGATCGCATTTTTTTAGTATTGTTTTCAAGTCCCGGCTAATCGAATTGGGCATCTTACTTTTTCAGCTGCCCAACTAAAGATAATTCAGGAGGCCATCACCCTGAGTGTCTTTTTGGTTGTTTCCGTGCTCTATTTACGGGAGCCATTTAAGTGGAATTATGCAATCTCATTTGCCTTGGTCATGGCTGCAGTGTTTTTTGCCTTTAAACGGTTTTGAGTGGAGGTTAAGTAGATGAGTTGGGTTCGCAAAAGCGCAGTGCTATTTCTGGGGTTATTTCTTTACGCAGTTGGTATTCTACTGACGATTCATGCCAATTTAGGCGTTGCTCCGTGGGATGCCTTTCATTTGGGTATAGTTGAGCATTCAGCTTTGACCCTTGGGCAAACATCTCAGTTAGTCGGATTTTTTATTGTCATCTTGTGTGCTGTGTTGGGGGAGACCCCCGGATGGGGTACCTTGGCTAACATGTATTTCATCGGTCTGTTTATCGACATTATTGAGCGCTTTGGTTTAATTGGTAGTCCAGGCAGCCTATTAGCCAGGTCTATTATGCTTATGGTCGGCATCCTGATGATGGGTTGGGCCACCTATTTTTATCTGAGTGCTGGGCTGGGAAGCGGCCCACGTGATGGTTTGATGCTGGCATTAAGTCGTCGCCTTAAGATGAAGGTTGCCATTCCCCGGACAGCTATTGAAGTAACGGTGCTAGTTATCGGTTATTTTCTTGGAGGCCCGCTCGGTATCGGCACACTACTAACCGCCTTCTTGGTAGGGCCGGCCATCCAATTAGCCTATTCGATAATGCGCCAGGACCCTCGAGAGGTTAAACATCGCACTTTGGTTGATGACTATCATTTGGTGGTACGGTTCCGTAAAGAGGTCAGGGAGGCGAAGTAGACACTAAGTGAGGATATCGCAGGACTTTTTCCGCAATAAGATGGTTGTTTTTGGGATGTCTCTCTTGGCTTGCGTTCTGTGGGGCAGTGCCTTTCCTGCTCTAAAAATAGGGTATGAGCTATTGGGTCTAGCCGCCGGCGATTATGCAGGGCGCTTGCTTTTTGCGGGATATCGTTTTTTGCTGGCCGGAATTCTCCTCTTTTTGACCCTGCCACTACTCTTTAAAGAAAAAATCGCCATTTCCAAGACCGATCTAGTTCAGCTAATAGGTTTCGGTATCTTTAATACCGGTTTACAGTATGCCTTCTTCTATAACGGGCTTGCCAACACTACCGCTGTTAAGGGTGCGATCCTCAATTCCATGGGGGTCTTCTTTGCGGTGCTCTTTGCTCATCTGGCCTATCCGGATGATAAACTCACTTGGCGCAAAATTATTGGGGTAGTTTTAGGATTGGGTGGGATTATCGTGGCCAACTTTGATCTGGCCGGGCTGAGTTTGGATTTCAACTTTGCCGGTGAGGGGTTTGTTCTGATTGCGGTGATAATCGCAGCAATCAGTAGTATTTACGCCAAAAATTTTGCCGGTCGAATCCACCCCTTTGTACTGACTGCGTACCAGATGGTCTCCGGGGCGCTTTTTCTGCTGGTTTTAGGTACAGTTCTCGGTGGGACACCGGTACTGCCTTTTTACGGGGCCGCCCGCTGGCTCCTGATTTATCTGGCACTAGTATCGGCAACTGCTTTCGGTCTATGGTACACAGTGTTAAAGTATAATCGGGTAGGTGAGGTTAGTCTGTATCGCTTTCTGATTCCGGTCTCCGGCTCACTGCTCTCGGTCCTGTTCTTGCCGGAAGAGGCTTTGTCGTTGAAATTAATCGGCGCCTTAGCTTTGGTCTCGCTTGGTATCGTTATTGTCAATTACCATCGGGGATCGGCAGAAATTAAGGAGGAGTTATTATGATTTTGACTACTACCTCAACATTAGAAAACCATCAAATCCTGGAATATTGCGGCATTTGCACCGGTGAGGCGATTATGGGTGCTAACGTAGTCCGGGATATTTTTGCGAGCATCACGGATGTGGTTGGTGGCCGATCTGGGGCCTACGAGCAAAAATTGGCTCAGGCGCGCGCGATCGCCATCAAGGAGATGCAAGCTGAGGCCAGGTCATTAGGGGCCAATGCCATCATCGGTATTGACTTGGATTATGAGGTTATTCGGGATGGAATGCTGATGGTGACCGCCTCGGGTACCGCCGTTAGGGTTAGCTAACCAAACGGACAATGGCCAAAAAGATCAGTATCATCCCTGGAGCGAAGGCAAAACGGTCTCCGACGAAAGATAGGAGCCGGTGGCGGGCCACGATATTGCCTAACCCTACCATTACAAAGTGGGCAACCCCAAATAATAGCGGTGTTGTGTACGGATTTACTCCGTTTAAAGCCAGGGCAAATGCGGCAATAGATGCATCCATCGCCACAGCGAGCCCTAATAGGGTTGCCTCCCAAGGTTTAATATCATTTTCTTTATCTAGATCAGCTAAAATTGGGTTGCGGATGATATTTAGGAGCGTGGAGAGGGTTATCGGTGGCCTTGCACCAATCTCCACAGGCCGTTCTTTTTTATGCTCCAGCCCCTCCTTCAATGCTAATACGCCCACTGTCAAGAGTAACCCGGCACCGAGCCAGGTAGTTGCTTGGAGGGGAATTACTTTAGCAAAATAATGCCCCAAGAGCATGGTGATTGCGGTACAAATCACCGACCAAATTCCGATGACGGTCAGAGAAGTTGCCGGGATCTCAGTTTTCCGTAAACCGAATGCAAATCCACCCCAAAACCCATCAATGCTAACGGCGATGGCTGTTAGAACTGTCTGCCACATTTTTTACCCCCCGTTTCACTCTTACAAGTTATGAACCTGAGGGGTATAGTGCCACGCTAAACTTGCACGAAATGTTGACGTATGGCTGCTTGCAGTTCGTGCGGAGTTATGTCGAAAGTGGTAAGGGTAGGAGGGAGTTCTTCGGTATAACAAAACTCCGGTAGCCGGTCCTCTTCGTCAGTGAATCCGGCCAATCGATTAAACCGGTATTCGGCGGCAAGGGTTTGCCGACCTAGTTCGAGCAAGTCTTCGATACTTGCAGAGCTGTTCGTAATTAGATTAAATAATTCGGTAACTACTTCTGGTTTTTCAGCGAGAGCCCCGGTGGCAAAAAAACAGATTCCCAATGTGTCATAGAGGGCTGTCTCGGCCTGTAAACACATGGATAGTTCTATCTGGCCGTTTTTTTGGTGATGATTAATCTTTTTTCTGATGGTATGTCCGGCGGTGTGATCAGCAGCTTGGGGTGAAGTTGCGTAGGTTACGCCTAGCCCTTTGAGAGCCCGGGGGTCAAAGGCAGCAAAAGCCTGGCCTTTGACTGCTGCTACTCTGTTCACACCAAAGGGACGCGCCGTAGCTACCAACCCGTTAGCTACCAGCTAGCCTGGGTCCTCGCTGGTGTAGGCGGTTTTTAACACCTGTATCGCTTCTTGCCCATTCCCCCAGGGAATAATTCCTTCATCCATTAGTATAGCTAGAGAGGTTCCCACTTCGATCACATCGAGGCCCAAATCATTGCAGATCCAATAGATTTGCGCTATCTCATCGATATTTTCGATGCAGAGGTTTGAACCAACGCTCGCAATAGCTTCGTAATCAAGCGGGGAAACAAGCTCGTTCCCATTGGCATCAGGGAAGACATTGGAGCAAGCCACAACACACCCTGGATTGCAGGTATGGTAGGGGTTGCCGTCGCCACCGCGGAGGTCGATGAGTTGACGCACTGTCTTACCGAGTATTTTTGTTTTCCCGGCAAAACTACCTAAGCGAAAATTCTTGGTTGGCAGACACCCCAAGGAATCGGCGATATCCCCAGTCAAGGCTGTCCCATACTCCCGGTAATCGGCGGTATTAGCACTGGTTGAAATCTGTTGGCAGTAGGCATCAACCGCGCTTTGCAGCTCTTTGGCTATGGGTGCTTTTTCGGCGAGATTGATGCCTGGCGGAGGAATAACCACGATGGCTTTTAACCCTTTAGCTCCTAGTACCGCACCAAGTCCGCCACGGCCGTTTGCTCTGCTCGGGCGGCCTTGATAATCGAGGTTTAGCGCGCAGGCGGCCCTAGCTAGATATTCACCGGTGGGGCCGATGAGTAAGGCTGCGATATTTTTTCCATACTCTTCCCGTAGGCGAGCAGCTGTCTCGTAAGCTCCTAACCCGGCTAACTTTGGTGCCGAGATCAGCTTGGTTTCTTGTGGGGAGAGCAGCAACAAAGAAGGGGCGGTTGCGGCTGGTTTGCCCGAGATAATCACGGATTTGATGCCGAGTGCGGCCAAGGCGCGGGCCGTGCTGCCGCCGGCGTTGCTTTCCTTGATCCCTCCGGTCAGCGGACTCTTGGCACCAATGGAGAGGCGAGCAGCAGAGGGAATCCCAGCATGCGCAAAGAGACCCGGAACGAGCAGAAATTTATTTGCCGGGCCTAGCGGATCACACCGCGGTGGGATCTTCTTTTCTGCTAACGCCGCCACCAGTCCGCGTCCGCCAAGCAGACGGTGTCCGACGTGAACGGGGCGCTGAGTAATCGAACCTGTTGTCATGTCAACCAGCAGATCAAACATAACAATAAGATGAACATCAGCAAGAAAATCTATTCAGAGGTTGACAGGGGCGGAGCCTTTGGTTATTATAAAACTAACCTAGTAAGTAATTATATAAAATATCAAGGGAGGAAGATTTATGTTTTGTAACCAGTGTGCACAAACGGTCGGAGGAGTAGGATGCACCAAAGTTGGGGTGTGCGAAAAAGACGCGGATATCCAGAGCTTACAGGATAATTTAATCTATAGTCTCAAAGGACTAAGCGCCTATGTTTATCACTCCAAAGAACTAGGTTATTCTGACTCGGAGATTGATGCTTTTATTCCGAGAGCACTTTATAGCACGCTAACCAATGTCAACTTTGACCTTGGCGATTTTGTGGCCCTTAACCTCGAAGCAGGGTCGATGACCGTAAAGGCGATGGAGATGCTGCAGGAGGCCCATACAAAGCTATTTGGCGAAATGGAACCGGTGCCGGTGCCAACTGGTACTTTTGCCGGGCCGGGAATCTTGGTTACCGGTCATAACCTGAAAGTCCTCCACGAGCTGCTGAAGCAGACCGAAGGTACCGGAATCAATGTTTATACCCACTCTGAAATGTTACCTGCCCATGGCTATCCCGAACTAAAAAAATATAAGCATCTCAAAGGTAATTTGGGCAAGGCCTGGTTTGACCAGAAAGCTCTGTTCGCCCGCTTCTCCGGAGCGATTTTAGCCACTTCTAACTGTGCCCTCATCCCCAAAGCGGAATACTCCGATCGCATCTTTACCGTTGGCATTACTCGCT
>CAZAAT010000018.1:9579-34223 GCA_964483175.1 uncultured Bacilli bacterium | reverse complement strand
TAGCGAACAGCGAATTAATTACCGAAGAACATCTGGCCGAGGCTTGCCAATATCGGTTGGAGATACCTGGTGTGATTGGGGGCGAAAGTAGTGCCGTGGTCTGAAAATGCGTTGATAATTTCCGTCTTAGCGCAGATTCCCGGGCTCGGGCCAGGGCGGCTAGCTAGGCTCTTAGCTAACTCGGATAAGCCACAATCTATCATCCAGGCCGACCGGGCGTTTTGGCAGGCTGCCGGAGTTCCGCTAGCCTGCTATGAACACTGTAACGCTTTGGACTGGGAGGAAGAGTTAGGCCGACGCGAGCGGGAGTTGGGTGATTACTCGACAGATCTTGTCTGTATACTAGATAGCAATTACCCTGACTGGTTGCGCGAAATAGCCTGCGCTCCACAGGTGCTCTATTATCAAGGAGATTTTCGTTTGGTTCATAATGAACTATGCATAGCTATCGCTGGTACTCGCAGAGCAACTCAAACGGGGTTGAATATCGCCTCTGATCTCAGTTGTAACCTTGCAGAGGCAGGCGTGGTAATTATCAGTGGTTTGGCCAGGGGTATTGATGGAGCAGCGCATAAGGGGGCTTTAGCTGCAGGTGGTGGTAAGACTATCGCCGTTTTAGGCGGCGGATTTGCCCAGATCTACCCGCGAGAACATCGTAGTTTAGCAAGACAGATAGTGCGCCAGGGTGGACTACTGCTTTCCGAGTATCCCCCACATTATCCCGCATATCCACGACAGTTTATTGCTCGCAACAGGATTGTTTCCGGACTAGCCAGGGGGGTAGTAGTGGTTGAAGCGCCTGCACGAAGCGGGGCGCTAATTACGGCTAATTTCGCTCTCGAACAAGGCCGGGAGGTCTTTGTGGTTCCCGGAAATATTCATCAGGCCAACTGGGTTGGATCAAATCAATTAATCAAGCAGGGGGCCTGCCTGATTACAGGAATTGATGATATTTTTCAAGAACTATCCTTTCTGAATTTTCAGGCCAATCGGGGGGATAAGAAGATATCATTTTCCGAAGTTGAAACGGCGATTTTGAGACAAGTAGTGCTGGGGGTCGAAACGGTTCAGGCTTTGGTGGAGGCCACAGAAATTAATCTCGGGACAATCAGTTATGCTTTAACAAATTTGCAATTAAGTAAATTTATCACTGTGTCGATAGATGGGAGGCTGCTACCTGGCCCGTTGTGGTCAAAGGCACTTATTGGTTTACAAAATGAGGAAGCCTCTCTATAATATTATGGAAACTAAACAGGATAAAACTATATCGGAGGTGCCTTCTTGGCTAACAAACTGGTAATTGTCGAATCTCCTGCTAAAGCCAGAACCATCAAAAAGTTTCTCGGTAAAGGCTATACTGTTGAGGCCTCAGCCGGCCATGTCCGTGATCTCCCCAAAAGCCAATTTGGGGTTGATATTGATAAGAACTTCGAACCCAAATATATTACGATTCGCGGGAAAGGCAAATTAATTGCTGGTTTAAGGGCTCAAGCCAAGAAAGCCGATAAAGTATTCTTGGCTACCGACCCTGATCGGGAAGGTGAAGCCATCAGCTGGCATTTGAGCCAACTATTGAATTTAGACAGCAGTGAACCGATTCGCATTACTTTTCATGAGATTACCAAGGACGCTGTAAAAAAATCGATGCGATCAGCGCGGCCCATTGATGAATCGCTAGTCAATGCGCAGCAGGCCCGGCGGGTTTTAGATCGTATCGTCGGGTACGAATTGAGTCCGATTCTCTGGCAGAAGGTTCGCAAGGGTTTATCGGCCGGACGCGTACAATCAGTAGCGTTACGGCTGATCTGTGATCGCGAACGGGAAATTCAGCGTTTCGAGCCCGAAGAGTATTGGACAATTGAGACCATCTTTGACTCCGGGGATGATCGTTTTACAGCTGCATTGGCCAAGATTGGCACTAAAAAGGCCAAGGTTGGGACGGCTGAAGAGGCCAATCAGATCGTGGAGCGGATTAACAAGGCCAGCTTTACAGTTGTCAAAGCGGAACAATCCCAACGGCGGCGTAACCCCGCCCCTCCATTTACGACTAGTACCCTCCAGCAAGAGGCATCCAAACGTCTGAACTTCCCGGCAAAAAAGACGATGCGTTTGGCACAAGACCTCTACGAGGGCATGGATATTCCCGGCGAAGGCAGAGTTGGTTTAATCACTTACATGCGAACTGATTCTGTCCGGGTGGCCGAGGAGGCCCTTACAGGCGCTAGAGAGTACATCCAATCAGCTCTAGGGCCGGAGTACCTGCCGGAGAAGCCCAACTATTATAAGACCTCCAAGAGAAATACTCAGGAGGCGCACGAAGCGATCAGGCCGACCTCGGCAATGCGAACACCGGAGCAGCTAAAAACGGCTCTAAAAAGAGATCATTTGCGATTGTATCGCTTGATTTGGGAGCGGTTTGTGGCGAGCCAGATGAGCTCTGCCATCTTTGATACGCAGAAATTGGAGATAGCCGGGGATGATTACCTCTTCACAGCTACTAGTTCACGCTTGACTTTTCCGGGTTACCTCAAGGTATATGGTGAACCGGAGCGGCCTGGTGACTCGCAACTGCCGTTGCTAGCCGAGGGAACTCCCCTGAAGGTTGCTGAAGTGACACCGAACCAGCACTTTACTCAACCGCCGCCCAGATATAGCGAAGCCCAGCTGGTCAAGACCTTAGAAGAGCTGGGAATCGGCCGTCCTAGCACTTATGCCCCAACCATCGAAACCATCAAATCCAGGGATTATGTGGAGTTGGTCAACAAGACGTTTAAGCCCACGGATTTAGGATTTGTTGTTGTTGACCTGCTTACTGAGTTTTTCCCGGAAATTATTGATACCGAGTTTACGGCTGATTTAGAGGAAAAATTGGATGCTGTTGAAACAGGCAGCGTTGATTGGCGGGGAATATTACGCGAGTTTTATGAGAAATTTGAACCACAGGTGGAAAAGGCCAAAGCTGAAATGGAGAAAATCGAGGTGCCTGATGAGGAAACCGATGAAATCTGCGAACAATGTGGTCGTAACATGGTGATTAAACATGGTCGCTATGGTAAATTTCTCGCCTGTCCCGGGTTTCCAGAATGTCGCAACACTAAACCGATAGTTAAAGAGCTCGGGGTTAACTGCCCTAAGTGCGAAGGAAACCTCGTTCAACGCAAATCCCGCAAAGGCAGGATCTTTTATGGCTGTAGCAACTATCCGAACTGTGACTTCGTTTCTTGGTATGAACCAACTTCAGAATCTTGTCCGGAGTGTGGCAAGATGTTGGTCAAAAAGGGCAGCCGCGGCAAGCAAACCTTGGTCTGCATCGATAATGAGTGTGGGTATCGTCAAAAGGGAGAATAATGATGAGCGAAGTAATCCGAATTATCGGCGCCGGTTTAGCCGGTTCAGAGGCTGCTTGGCAACTTGCGCAGCGTGGAATTACGGTCCATTTATATGAAATGAGACCGCTCACCCAGACCGCAGTTCATCAAACCGGCGATTTCGCAGAATTGGTATGCAGTAACTCTCTCGGCGGCGAAGGTCTAGAGACTGGAGCCGGATTGTTAAAAGCTGAGATGCGGGCATTGGATTCGTTGGTGGTCGAAGCAGCCTATGCTACCAGGGTCTCTGCTGGAAAGGCCTTGGCAGTAAATCGTAAACTCTTTGCCGAGTATATTACCGCTAAGCTTTCGGCACATCCCAATATTAGCGTGATCAATCAAGAGATTACCGCGCTTCGGGATCTGCCTGGGCTGGTTTTGATTGCCTCCGGCCCTCTAACCTCACCGAATTTGGCTGAGGCCATTCAAGATTTAACCGGTGAAACTGACCTGTATTTTTTTGATGCTGCCGCCCCAATCGTGGAGCGGGAGTCTTTGGATGAGTCGGTTTTATATTGGAAGTCGCGCTACAATGACGAAGGACCAGGAGATTATCTGAATGTGCCGCTCAACCGTACAGAGTATGAAACTTTTTGGCGTGAGTTGGTCGAAGCAGAAGTTGTTCCCGTGGCCGAACACGATAAGCTCATTCTCTTTGAAGGATGTATGCCCATCGAAGAAATCGCCCGGCGAGGTATTGACACGCTGCGCTTCGGTCCTTTGCGGCCGGTTGGGTTAGAAGTCGATGGGCAACGCCCTTGGGCGGTGCTGCAATTACGGAAAGAAGATGAGCAAGGCAGGTTGCTAAATTTGGTTGGGTGCCAAACCCGGATGAAGTGGGGGGAGCAAAAACGAGTCTTTCGGACTTTACCCGGTTTTGCGGATGCTGAATTCGTCCGTTATGGAGTGATGCATCGCAATACCTATCTCAACTCTCCCAAACTGCTCGCGCCGGATCTAAGCCTGCTAGGACATCCGGAGATCTTTTTTGCCGGTCAAATAACAGGGGTTGAAGGGTACCTAGAGTCTGCTGCCAGCGGCCTGTATGCCGCGATAATGTTGGCGAGGAGAGTTTCCGGTCTGCCACCTACTCCTTGGCCAGCGGAAACGATGCTCGGCAGCCTCATTTCTTATATTACCGACCGTAGGCATTCCGATTTTCAGCCGATGAATGCCAATTTCGGTCTATTGCCGGACCTAACGGAGAAGATTCGTGGCAAAAAGGAGCGTAAATTAGCTAAAGCCAGGCGTTCATTAACTGCCTTGGAACATTTTGCGAAAATACTGAATATATGATAAGATAACTTGTTAGTAAAGGAGTGCGCGATGTTTCAAGGTACCACAATAGTGGCTGTTCAAAAAGATGGAGTTACGGCAATCGCTGGTGATGGCCAGGTTACCTTTGCTGAAAAAACTATCATGAAACAAACCGCCTGCAAGGTGCGGCGTTTGTATGGGGATAAGATAGTGGCAGGTTTTGCCGGCTCCGTTGCTGATGCTTTTACCCTATTTAGCAAATTTGAAGCCAAACTGCAGCAATTTCAAGGCAATCTTTCCCGTGCGGCGGTAGAGCTTGCCAAGGAATGGCGCTCCGACAAGATGCTTCGCCAGCTCGAAGCGTTGCTTTTAGTTGCCAATCAAGAGAAGATATTTGTCTTATCTGGTAACGGTGAAATAATTGAACCCGATGAGCCGGTTGTAGCTATCGGCTCCGGCGGTCCATATGCAATGGCTGCAGCGAAAGCACTCTACCAGCATAGTGATCTCAGTGCTACCGCTATAGCTGAGGAGAGCTTGAAAATTGCAGCGTCGATCTGTATTTTCACCAATGACCGGGTAACCGTGGAGACGATTTAGGAGGGATTGGCATGCCTGAGACGCTTGAGCTTACCCCGCAGCAGATCGTTGAAGAACTCGATAAGTTCATCATTGGTCAGGATGAGGCCAAACGAGCCGTTGCTATCGCTTTGCGAAATCGCTATCGCCGTAGGTTGTTGAGTGAAGAGTTAAGAGAAGAAATCCTGCCCAAAAATATACTGATGATTGGTCCAACCGGAGTAGGGAAGACCGAAATCGCCCGCCGCTTGGCTAAACTGGCTAATTCGCCTTTTGTAAAGGTCGAAGCAACCAAGTTTACCGAGGTTGGTTATGTAGGTCGGGATGTCGAGTCGATGGTCCGCGATTTGGTAGAGACCGCGGTATTAATGGTGAAGAATGAACGAATGGCAGAGGTTAGAGATCAGGCAGAGTCTCTGGCAGAGCAGCGCCTACTTGAAATTTTAGTCCCAGTCCGAAAACCATCACGGACGGCGCCAAATCCCTTTGAGCTCCTTTTCGGCTTGGGTTCGTCATCAGCCGAGCCTGCGAACGATGAGGCCGAGAGCGATGAGCTGACACAATTACGAGATCAGCGGGCAAAAGTGGAGCAGCTACTTGCTGAAGGCAAACTAGAGGACAAAATAGTCGAGATTGAGGTGGAAGATCAAGCCCCGCAAATGCTTGAAGTTTTTAGTGGCACCGGCATAGAGGAGATGGGGGTCAATCTCAATGATCTCTTCGGTGGGTTGTTGCCGAAACGTAGAAAGACCCGTAAAGTAACGGTTTCTGAGGCGCGTAAAATTATTTGTCAACAAGAGGCCCAAAAGCTAATCGATATGGATGAGGTCACAGCCGAGGCCATCAAGAGAGCCGAAGATTCTGGGATAGTTTTCCTAGACGAAATCGATAAAATCGTCGGCAATAAAGGGATGAGCGGGCCGGATATTTCGCGAGAAGGAGTCCAGCGGGATATCCTGCCGATTGTCGAAGGCTCAACGGTAATGACCAAGTATGGTCCGGTTAAGACTGATCACATCTTGTTTATCGCTGCCGGGGCTTTTCATGAATCAAAACCATCAGATTTAATACCGGAACTGCAGGGTCGTTTTCCGATTCGGGTTGAGCTAAAAAGCCTAAGCAAAGAGGATTTTGCGCGGATACTGACCGAGCCGAAGGCAGCTCTGGTAAAGCAGTATGTGGCATTACTTGGGGTAGAAGGGGTTACGATTACTTTTGCCGAATCAGGAATAGAAGCATTGGCGCAGGCCGCATTTGAGGTTAATGAGCAGGCCGAGGATATTGGGGCGCGCCGCCTCAATACTATTCTCGAGCGGGTTCTGGAGGAGATTTCCTTCGACGCACCCCGATACGCAGGATCTGAGATAATAATCGATGAGCAGTATGTTCAGTCGAGACTGGGCGAGATAGTGGGAAGTATTGATTTATCCCATTACATACTGTGATTAATGTAAAGGAGATGCAGCAACCGTGAAAACACTATTAGCAAAAACTCGTGAAATTAGCAAACTTGTACACGCCCCCGGAAACTCTGTTGATTTTCAAATGATGACGCAAACTTTACGGGATGTCATTGATGCAAATGTTTACCTGGTTGATCATCAGGGCAATCTACTAGGACATACCCTGATGCATGACTTCCAGTGTGGAGTTATTGATGATGAAGTTCTGGAACGGGGAGGTTTTCCGGCTGATTACAATGATCGTTTGCTCAGAATTACCGAGACAATAGCCAATGTAGAAACTGATGATACCACGTGCGTCTTTGACCCTGACGTTGAATGCGTTTTTTCCGGCAAAGTGACCACCGTAGTACCGATCAACGCCGGCGGCAAACGTCTTGGCACGTTGACCCTGGCCCGTTTCAACAAAATGTTTGGTGACGATGATCTCCTTCTGGCAGAGTATAGCGCTACTGTTGCTGGGGTGGAGATTCTGCGGGCGCGCAGCCAGCAAATCGAAACTGAAGCACGTAAAAAAGCGGCGGTGCAAATTGCCTTGGGTACTTTGTCCTATTCTGAAATGGAGGCTGTTGAACACATCTTCCAAGAGTTGGATGGGGACGAAGGGCTTCTTGTTGCCAGCAAAATTGCTGATCGGGTAGGGATTACGCGTTCGGTGATTGTTAATGCACTGCGCAAATTTGAATCTGCTGGGGTCATTGAGACCAGATCCTTGGGAATGAAAGGAACATTCATCAAGGTCCTCAACGAACATTTACTTCCAGAACTTGCTAATTTGAATTAGGTCTTCTTTCCTATTGTGAAGGAGTTTATTCCTATTTGTAGAAAACTGACAAATATGCTATATTTATGGGTTTTTATCGATTTTGGCATGTTTAGGGGGTAATGGCGTGCTTGACCGGCTAACAAAGGACTTGTCGATCTCCCTTCTGTCCAGAACGTTGGATGGGGCCGAGGCTAGACATAAGGCTTTAGCTGATAACATCGCAAATGCCAATACCCCAGGGTATAAAAGATCGGATCTTCCGTTTCAGGAGATGCTTAGAGATGCAGTTTCTGGTCGGGCTATGATGGTAACAACCGATGTTAAACATCTTCCCGGCCGATCAGGGGTCTCTCGTCTTGCTTTTGAGCCCATTAGGTCGATGGATTCCTCTAGGATCCGTGTTGATGGTAATAATGTGGATATCGAGTCTGAAATGGCCAAGCTAGCCGAAAATTCGCTCTTATATTCGGCTTTGTCCGACCTGTTGAGCAGGCGAATTTCCTTACTCCGGTCTGTTATCAATGAGGGGAGGCGTTAATAAATGCGGCTATTTAGAACATTGGAGCATTCGGCCTCGGCTTTAACAGCTGAGCGTTTCCGAATGGATGTTATAGCTAACAACATTGCTAACGCCAACACTACGCGAACTCCGGAAGGCGGACCGTTCCAGCGACATTTAGCTGTTTTTGCTTCCAGATTGGAAAAAGGTCAGCCAGCTGGGGTTCAGGTTCTCGGGGTGGTAAAAGACCAGACACCCGCCAAGTTAGTTTACAATCCTGGTCATCCTGATGCAGATGCCAATGGATACGTCAGCATGCCAAATGTTAATGTGGTCAGTGAAATGGTCGATTTAATTTCTGCAGCCAGGGCATATGAAGCCAATGTTACCGTAATCAACGAAGCTAAGAAGATGGTGCAAACCGCACTGCAAATAGGCAAGTAAGCCTTTAAGGGGGAGACTGCATGCCTGATATAAGCAAAGCACTTGGCCTCGGAAAGGTGTACAAGCCCGTTAGTTTTACAATTGCCGAAGCCGACAGAAGTAGTGATGACCAGACGCCCAACTTTGTTGAGGTCTTCAAATCTGCCCTTGGCGAAGTCAACTCACTCCAATACCAAGCAAAACAGGCTCAGATAGCTTTAGCCACAGGTGCCGACGATGTGAGTTTACATCAAGTGATGGTTGTTACGGAGCAGGCTAGATTGGCTCTGGACTTCACGATGGCGGTTCGCAACAAGATTATGGATGCCTACAATGAAGTTATGCGGATGCAAATTTAACATGGAATTTGGCGTGTGCAGATGACAACGTGGCTTAATAAAATTAGTCCAAAGTTGGGCGAAATATGGGAGAAACTAAGTCCTAGCCGACGGCTGACCTTTATGATTGGGATTGCCCTTCTCATCGGCAGTCTCGTACTAGTTGTCAGCACTGTTCGTGTTGGAGATTATACAATTCTCTTTAGCGATCTGGACCCTGCCGATGCTGGTGAGATCATCAATGCCTTAAAGGAAGATCAGATCCCGTATCGGTTAAGCGCTAATGGGAGATCTGTTCTTGTCCCTGATAATCTTGTCTACGAAACCCGCATTAAGCTGGCTTCTGCTGGCATGCCCCGTGGTGGTGTTGTCGGGTTTGAACTCTTCAAAAACAACTCCCTCGGCACAACTGATTTTGAACGTAAAATTCAGTATAACATGGCTCTCCAAGGAGAGTTGACCAGAACAATCCGCGAAATGAGGGAAGTTGCGGATGCCCGGGTGCATATCGTTCAACCGGAGCGGTCATTATTCGTTGCTGAGGAGCGGCCTGCTACCGCTTCAGTGTTGTTGCGTTTGCGCCCTTACGCTCAGCTTAGTCAAGGACAAGTCCGAGGTATCGCGCACCTAGTAGCATCTTCAGTAGATGGCTTAGAACCCGAGAATGTAACCATCTTAGATTCGGATGGCAATATTTTATCCCAGAACATCCATCTTAGTAATAACATGCCGATAAATAGCGACATGATTACCGCGCAACTGGCTTTGGCAGAAGCCGTCGAACAGAAACTGGCTGATGGTGTTAGCACCATGTTGGAGCGAGTTTTTGGGTTTGGAAAAGCGGTTGTCCGAGTAAATGCCGATCTTAATTTTGAGTATCGGGAATTATCTGCTGAAACTTTCAAGCCGATTCTCGATGAGTCCGGCTTGATCCGGAGTGAGCAGAGTTATTCGGAAACCTACACCGGTGGACCACAGGCTATCGGCATTCCTGGCATTACGTCAAATATTCCAACGTATGAGGCTCCGAGTGAGAACTCAAATTCTTCATATTCGAAACAAGATGTCACCCGTAATTATGAACTAAATAAGGTCAATGAGCGGACAATTGTACCTCCAGGGTCCATTAACCGACTCACCGTTGCGGTCTGGTTAGATGGAGCACTGGCACCGGAGCAACTTATCAGGGTTAGATCCGCCGTAGAGTCGGCTGTCGGTTACTCAGCCAGTCGTGGCGACCAAATTACTATTGAAAGTTTAACTTTTGAACGGCCAGTTTTTGAAGAATATGATGTTGTGAGTGTTCCAACAGCCTGGGAGAAGGCCGTTGCGATTTGGCCATATATTGTTGCCATACTGGTTTTAGGCGGCGTAGTCTTATTTGTAATCCTGCGTAAGCGAAAGGCAGAACCTCAAAGCACTGAGACTGATTTGAATGCCTTGCTAGAGCAGGCTAAAGCCGAGTTGGGAGAGGAAATGCTCACCGTAGAGGACTCAGCAAGTAAAAGATTAGAGGATAGGTTAAGAGATTTTGCCAGCCAGAAGCCTCACGAAGCAGCAAAATTAATCCGCACCTGGCTTATGGAGGATGAGTCCTAATGGCTAGACAATTGTCGGGGAAACTTAAAGCAGCTATCTTGCTAGTAGCTTTTGGCCCTGAGATTGCTGCTGGGATTTTTAAACATCTGAGTGAGACTGAAATCGAGACATTGACCTTAGAGATCGCCAATTTGCGCAAAGTTGATTCCGGTCTGCGTGAAAAGGTCTTAGAGGAGTACTCACAACTTTATCAGGCTCAAGAGTATATCGCTCAAGGTGGAATCGAGTACGCCAAAGAGATCCTAGAGAAAGCTCTTGGTCCGCGCAAAGCAACGGATATCATTGAAAAGCTAACCGAGACTTTGCAAATAAGACCTTTTGATTTTGCTCGCAATACAGACCCTGCCCAGCTGATCAACTTCATCCAGAATGAGCATCCGCAAACTATCTCGTTGGTCTTGTCGTACCTGAATCCGGACCAGGCGGGGGTAATACTTTCAGCCCTTGATCCTGAAAAACAGGTCGATGTTGCCCGGCGGATTGCGATCATGGACCGGACTTCCCCAGAGGTGCTTACCGAATTGGAGAATCTCCTGGAGAAGAAGATCTCGACTTATATGACGCAAGGTTACCTGACCGCGGGAGGAGTCGGCACAGTTGTCGATATTCTCAATCGCGTTGACCGCGGCACCGAAAAAACTATACTGGAAACCCTTTCTGAAGAAGATCCAGACTTAGCAGAAGAGATTAAGCGGCGGATGTTCGTCTTCGAAGACATTATCCTGCTTGACGATCGCGCAATTCAGCAGGTGTTGCGAGAAGTTGACTCCAAGGACTTGGCTTTAGCGCTGAAAACTGCCAGTGAAGAAGTGGCAAACCGAGTTTATAAGAACATGTCCAAGCGGGCTTCAGATATGCTTAAAGAGGACATTCAGTTTATGGGCCCTGTCAGGCTCCGCGATGCCGAAGATGCTCAACAGCGGATTGTTAATGTTATCCGTAAACTAGAAGAAGCTGGTGAAATCATCATTGCCCGCGGCTCAGGAGATGAGATAATTGTCTAAAATTATTAAATCTATTTTCATCCCCGAGGAAGGCACCGATCGGGTGGTCAAAATTCCGATTCCAGATGCCGAAGAGTTACGGGAAAGTTGCTCTGATAACCAAATCGAGTTAGTTCCACAAGAGGATCCACAAGAACTGGCAGCTGAAATCTTGACCAAGGCTCAGGAGGAGGCTGCCGCTTTGCTTAATCAAGCCCAGGAGGAGGCGCGAGTTCTCCGCGAGCAATCGGCCCGCGAAGGTTTTGAACAAGGTTTTGCACAGGGGCGTCGCCAAGCCGAAGCCGAGTATTCCCAAGGGTTGGCTGAGTTTAAGCAGACGTGTGCTATGATTCTCGATAGCTTAAGTCAGGAACGCAGCGAGGTAATTTCCACAGCTCTGGAAGATTTACTAAAGATTATCTTATTATTTGCCGAAAAAATTATTAGGACTACGATTTCAGTGGATCCGAGCATATTGCTTAATATTTTGGCTGGAGCTATTGAAAAAGTAGACGGAGTGACACGGGCTCAGGTCCGGTTACATCCCGCAGATTTGAATATATTTACCCGAATTTCTGAAGATACGAGCGTCTTGGCGACAAACTGTGAACTTGACTTTGTTGCGGACAATCAGCTGCCACGCTACTCTTGCATTGTGTCGACTACAAAACTGACAGTCGAGGCTTCGGTTGAAGCACAAATTGCAGAACTTGAAAAATATCTACGGGCGGCATTGGCAAAGGAGGCAGCCGGCCGTGATACTTGATCTGCAGCGCATATATGCAGAGTTGGCGGAGGTTTCCCCCTTGGTAACCTATGGGAGAGTATCCCGGGTGGTGGGCCTGACTGTTGAATCGGTCGGCCCAGATGTTCGTTTAGGGGAGTTATGCTGGATTACTGATCCGCAGGGTGATCGTATTGCCACTGAAGCCGTCGGGTTTAAAGAGGACAACGTCTTACTAATGCCTCTTGGCGAAATGAATGGAATCAGCCCGGGCGCGAAGGTTAGGGGTACAGGCCAGAACTTGCGGGTTCCGGTAGGGCCTCAGCTGTTAGGGCGGATTCTTGACGGACTAGGCCACCCGATAGATGGCAAAGGGTTACTGCAGTTGCCGCAGAGTTACCCGCTAGATGCTAAGCCACCGAATCCTCTTAATCGCCAACGGATTACTGAACCACTGAGTGTAGGTGTGCGAGCCGTTGATGCCTTGTTGACTTTAGGAAAGGGTCAGAGGATCGGCATTTTTGCCGGCAGTGGCGTCGGAAAAAGCACCTTGTTGGGGATGATCGCCCGTAATACCGAGGCAGATATAAACGTAATTGCGTTAATCGGCGAACGTGGACGGGAAGTTCGCGAGTTTATCGAGCGAGACCTCGGTGAGCAAGGGTTAGCCAGGTCAGTAGTGGTTGTTGCGACCTCAGATCAACCGGCACTGGTTCGGGTCAAAGGAGCGCAGGCGGCTACGGCAATTGCTGAGTATTTCCGGGATGCCGGCAAAAACGTTTTGCTAATGATGGATTCACTCACTCGCTTTGCCATGGCCCAACGTGAAATCGGCCTGGCCATCGGCGAACCACCTACTGCCAGGGGGTACACCCCGAGTGTATTCGCGGCAATGCCCAAACTTTTGGAAAGAGCCGGGATGGGCGAGAAAGGCAGTATTACCGGGCTGTACACGGTTTTGGTTGATGGAGATGATTTCAACGAGCCGATCTCGGATTCAGCCCGCTCGATCTTGGATGGGCACATTATGCTCACGCGGGACCTCGCCAACCAAAACCATTATCCCGCAATAGATGTTCTGGCTAGCAACAGCCGGGTAATGAGTGAGGTCGTTGACGAACAACAGCTAGCTGCGGCCAGAACGTTCAAACAGTTATTGGCAACGTATCGGAAGGCGGAAGATTTGATTAACATTGGCGCCTATAAAAAGGGCTCAAATCCCTTAATCGACAAGGCAGTGGACAATATTGACGTAGTTAATGCCTTCCTGAAACAGCTGGTAACAGATGCCCCATCGTTCAGTAGTAGTAAACAGAGACTACATGAGATCGTCGATGGGTTGTAGGGTGTGACTGTGTGAATCGATTCCGTTTTTCATTGGAAAGCGTGCTTCAGGTTAAATATCGCCTTGAAGAACTGGCCTTGGCTCGACTGTCTGAGAGCCAGGGCCGGTTAATAGATGCACAAAGTGTTCTAGCCCGGATTTTGCAGGAAAAACAGGCCCACATCCAAAGGGTTAGGTCCGTGCAATCCGGACGGGTTAATGTAGCGCAGCTAGTTTCGGCCCAACACTATCTAGATGCCCTTAACGAACGCATCAAGCAGCAAGAGTTTTTAATTGTGCAGATCGAAGAGGAGTTGGAGCAAAGGCGCGAAGTTGTGATTGAGGCTCAACGAGAACGAATAACTCTCGAGAAGATCAAGGAAAAGCAATGGCGCCGGTTTCTCCGGGAGCTGGACCGCGAAGAACAGAATTTTGCTGACGAAGTTGCGGGAAATCGATATGGTCGGGCAGGGGGAGATGGATTGTGAAAAAGCTTATACTAGCAGTATCTACTCTTATTGTTGCCATAATTGTCGCGATTGTGGTCTTTGCTAAACTGGGTTTTATCGATCTTTCTGCTCATGTATTGACGATGTTGGAGAAGGCGCCGGCCACCAAAAGTTATGTTGAAGTGTATCGGGTAGGGTTGGAGTATCAAGAAGGCGGTCTTTCCTTAGAACAGACCTTTGCTGAGCAGCAAACTGCGCTGAAGGAGATTGAGGCCGAGTTAGCCACAAAGGAAGCCGATTTACTGCAAAAAGAGCAAGAATTAGCTACGAGAGCTGCAGAACTTGAGCGGCAGTCCAATGCCATCGTTGAAAGACAAAAAGCCTTGGAGCTTCGTGAAGAAAACCTGGCGAATCGGGGGCGGATGGCCGCCGTTTATGCAGGTATGGAACCCCAAGCGGCAGCTAACATCCTCTTGAGCTTGGCTACTGCTGAGTCTGCAGACATCCTCAAACGAATGTCCGATAGAGATATCGCTAAGATACTGTCGGCAATGCCGCCGGAAAAAGCGGCTGAACTAGGGCGGATCATTGCCGGTCAGTAGTATAAACGATGTGGAAAGGAGGTGTGAAAATGGAAAATGCGCTACTAGCTATGTTAGGGTTTAATACGGCAAACCATGATCTAGCGCAGCAGGCTAGCTTAGTCAAGCCAGGTGGAGATGTTGCAGAAGCTTCTTTTGCTGAACTCTTGGCCCAGCTCACGAGTCAGGAGTCTTCAAGTGAAGTAGAACTTCCTACCGCAATTGCACCTGCTGTCCAAGAGAGCTTGGCGAGTGTGGAATTTGTGCCACCGGAACTGTCGATCCACCCTGAGCAGACCGCACAGGCCGAGGCTGATAGGCAGATCGAACCGGAACTGAGGAACGCCGCTGAATTTGATGAAGAACAGGTCGGTGGTCAAGTGTCTTACCTTGATGAAGATCACAGCGAGCATGACATTACAACGGTTGGCGAGGAATACACCCAGCAAGTCTCAGCCCATCCGATGCCGGTGGCGTCCGGCTTAGCTCAAACAGCCGAGGTGCAAAGCGAGCCTTTGTCCCCACTTTCCGAACAAGATATTCATCAAGCTAATCAGAACAACAGTTCTAGTAGTGATCAACCCTTAGTTGATCCTAGGCCTCTGATAGCTGAAGAGGCGGCAGTGCAGCCCAAAATGCAGGAGCCTGTTGAGGTGCCTCGCCAGGAACCGCCTGCTGACAAAAAATCTCCGCCTACCCGTGCAGTTACAGCTCACGAGCCGGAGATCCAGGCTAAACCCGAGGTACAGCCGGAAACAAAGGGAAAACCGTTGGTTTCACCTCGGTCTGAGATGCCTTCATCAGGTGCAGAGCAAGGGGAAAAACGCCAGGAAATCGCCGAATTGGTTAACTCCATGAATGGCGAATTGAGTGTCACGACGGAAACAGCTCCAAAAGCGGTTGGCAGGCACGAAGGCAAATCTACCCCTAAAGCTCCTACTCTAAACCGGATCGATCACGGCGGTGAGGAGCCAGTTGAAGCGCTGGTTTCCCAGACGCACAAGCACTCTGTAAGCAGTGAGCAGTTTGTGATCGGGCGTCGCGGTGAAGCGGTACTCCTAGTTGAGCAGCAGGACAGACCAGTACCACAAGTCCAAAGTGATTTGGCGGACAAGCCTGTATCTAGTAATTCGGAAGCACCGAGCGGAGGATATGAGCAAATCGTGGGTAATGACCTCCAAACGGAGCCGGCTCAACCTGTTAGACAACCAGTAGAGTCAGTGGTTACCGGTAGGTTTCCTACGGTATTAGAGGATGAGCTTGTTCGTTTCTCTGCCAGCACCACTGAGACTGAGGTTAAAGTGATTAGGATTAAGCTAGTCCCGGCAGAACTTGGTGAAATTCAGGTCGAGTTGCGGATGGATGAAGGCAAAATACTGGCGCAGATTAACACCCAACAAGCTAGTACCAGGGACCTGGTTTATGACAACCTTAATCAGCTCCGCAGTGCTCTAGAGGCGCAGGGGATACAGGTGAGCAATCTAGTTGTCTCGCATGCTGCGGCTTCTCAGTTTGCTTGGGATGGTTTGGCTGATCGCCGACCGCAGTTTTCACCTGGGAAACGAGAAGGGCGTAAAGAGCCTGATAGGGTGCAAGAGCTAATAGGTGAGCATCAACACTATCATCCGTCTCAAACCAAATGGGTAGCTGCTAACTCGGGGTTTGATTTGCGGATGTAGGAAGGAGGGAACCGGAGTGTATGTAGCAAATACGGCGGGTGCTAACGGGCTATGGGCGCAAGCACCTGAGGAACTTAAGAAAGAGCTCGGTAAAGATGACTTTCTTCTGCTGATGTTAACTCAACTGAGCTATCAGGATCCACTAAATCCGGTAGATAACCAGGATTTCATCGCCCAACTCGCGCAGTTTAGTTCGCTCGAGCAGATGCACAATGTAGCGAATTCTTTGGATACCTTAGCTCAGTACCAGTTACAAGCCGGATCAATGGCTCAAGCGACGGCTCTCATCGGTCGTGAGGTGACCGTTGCTCAAGCGGATGCTGATCCGATTACCGGGACGGTTGAACGAGTTAAGATGGTCGATGGCTTGCCACAGCTACAAATCGACGGTGAATTGTATCCCATTGGTTTAGTCTTAGAGGTTGCGTGAGGAGGTGATAGCGATGACCGATAAAATACATTTACCCCTTGGACCCCAGCCGATTCGACCGTCCAAGACGATCGGACAAGCCGGGCAGGTTAGATCTACCGGACCTGACTTTGATCAAGTATTGCAGCAGGCCATTGCTAAACCAGAGGTAAAATTCTCTGCTCACGCCGAAAAACGTTTGGTTACCAGAGGAATTACCTTTGACGCCGAACGGTTATCCCAGCTTTCGCAGGCGATAGATAAGGTTCAAGCCAAAGGAGGTCGGGAGTCGCTGATACTCATGGACGAACTGGCTTTGATCGTTAGTGTGAAAAACCGAACTGTAATCACGGCGATTGACGGGGAAAACTTAAAAACCAATGTATTCACCAATATTGATAGTGCGATAATTGCGTAACGCGCTCCACGAGATGGGCCGGACCTTATCCGGAGGCCTTGTACCGCTGAATGAAGGATGCGGTGACGTGGAGGAAAACACAGGAGGTATGCCTTTATGATGAGGTCGTTTTATGCAGGCGTTGCAGGTCTGCGTAATCATCAGATCCGAATGGATGTTATAGGTAACAACATTGCCAATGTCAACACTATTGGCTTCAAAAAAAATCGGGTAACCTTTGCCGATATGTTGTATCAAACAATTGGTGCTGCTTCGGCTCCGCAAGGTGGTCTTGGTGGTACCAACCCGCGGCAGATAGGTTTGGGTGTCGGAATTGCCAGCATTGATACAGTTCATACCCCGGGCAATATTGAAACTACCGGACGTACGGAAGACTTGGCTATTGAAGGAGAAGGCTTCTTTGTGTTGATGGGCGGTGATGGTGAGCGGTATGTAACCAGGGCCGGAGCCTTCACCCTGGACGAAGAGGGGTACTTGGTCAGTCCTGGCGGGTATCGCTTGATGGGCTGGCAGGCCAAAGACGGAGTGATCAACACTGATTCGCAGGTTCCCGGTATTATCCAGATTCCGAAAGGAGTGGAAATTTCACCGCGGGCTAGCACTAGGTTAGAGCTGGGTGGGAATCTTGATTCGCGATTGATTGGTAATGACGCTATTCCAGTTGGAACTGAAATTACAGAGTTAATTCAAGTTAGGGATGGTTTAGGAACAATTCATGATGTGCCAATTATCTTCAAAAAGGAAGATGAAAACACATGGGCCTGGCAAGTTGACCCAAATTTTAAGCAAGCAAGTATTAGAATACTCGATGGATCAAAAACTCCTGTAACAGCAGGAAGAATCGAGTTTGCGCCAGATGGCACCGTCTTGATGGGTGAAGATTTTGAAATTGAGTTTGATTTTGGCGCGCGTGGATTAGAAGACATTAACAGTATTGAGCATAGTGTGATACTCACCGATAATTCTCAGGACGTTGGGACTGTGCTTACGCACGAAGTTGATATAAATGATGCCTTAGGCAATCCCCATAAAGTAACCATCACCTACAAGAAAATGAATCCCACGGATTGGGTAGTTGAAGCCCAGTGCCCTGGAGCGGAAATCAATATTGCTAATGGTGCTGGCGACCCTCCTAATATCATACGATTTGACGGTACCGGCAGCATCACGGAAGGAGGCAGCCTCTCAGTTCAAGTTGACTTCACCAATAGTGGCGTTGTAGACGAACTGAAGCCAAATTATAACGACCTGATTCAGAAGGATAACATCCGCGTTACATCAACTGAAATATATGATAGTCAAGGCAATGTCCACGAAGTCACTATCGTTTTTCAAAAAGCAGCCGATAACACCTGGATTTGGACTGCTAGTTGTCCAAATGGAAATTTAGAAATTTTAGATGCCTCAAATAATCAGCAAAAGTACGGGACAGTCCAGTTTAGAACTGACGGGTCATTCGACAGCGCAAGTAATTACGTGATCTCAATTGACGGTATCCCAGGGGTAGATCCAATTAGATTATCCCCTGACTTCACTAGATTGACCCAGTATGCCAATATTAGTTCCGCCAATATTGAAGTTCAAGATGGCTATCCGCGCGGCAGCTTGACCAGCATAGATATTGATCCCCACGGAGTTATTTACGGCTTGTATTCTAATGGCCGTCATCAGACGATAGCCCAGGTTGCCGTCGGTAGCTTCGCTAACGTTGAAGGCTTGATCAAAGTGGGCCAGACGATGTTCAGGGAGTCTAGTAACTCCGGAGAATTGGTTATTGACCAAGCGTTAACCGGTGGGCGTGGAGTCATTAAGTCCGGTTCGGTGGAAATGTCCAACGTAGATCTGTCCCAGGAGTTCACTGATATGATCATCACCCAGCGTGGTTTCCAAGCCAATTCCCGGGTGATTACGACTTCAGACGAGATGCTTCAAGAGCTGGTTAATCTAAAACGCTAATTGTTTAGGCTAGGGGGGCGCTTAGTCGTCCCCCGGCACCCTAACTAGGGGGGCACGAATGATGATCAAACTAACCCGATTCGATGGAGTTGAGATCTATTTGAATGCTCACTTGATCGAAACAGTCGAGGAGACGCCGGATACCTTAATCAGATTAACAACCGGCAGAAAGTACCTGGTCAAGGATTCTATGGAAGATGTAGTGAATAGAGTTATAGAATACCGACAAAAGACAAGTTTTCCCTTGCTAGACAGTACCGAAAGGGTGTAGGTTTCTGTGGATATTTCAACCGTCATTGGGCTCGTTTTCGGATTTGTTATGATGGTCTACGGGATCGTCGATGGTGGAGGCGTCTTCAGTGCATTCGTAAATATTCCATCGGTAGCAATCGTGGTTGGTGGTACAGTCGCTGCGCTGTTTGTTCAGTATCCCTTAAGTGCGATTCTGAGCTTGCCTAAAGTTGCGAAACACGCCTTTGTTTCAAAGACATGGTCACCAACTGAGCTCATCAACCTAATGGTTGGGTTCGCCCAAAAGGCCCGGCGCGAAGGCCTGTTAGCACTCGAAGAAGAAGCTGCTCAGGTAGATGATGAATTTCTAAAAAAAGGGATCCAACTGGTGGTTGACGGAACAGACCCTGAATTGGTGCGCAATATCCTCGAAGTCGAACTCAACTTTTTAGAGGAACGCCACAAGGTTGGCCAAGGTATGTTTTACATGATGGGTGCGACTGCACCGGGTTTTGGTATGATTGGTACCTTAATTGGACTGATTATCATGCTTGGTGAGTTGGACAAGCCTGAGACTGTTGGTCCAGCAATGGCGGTTGCGTTGATTACAACTTTGTACGGTTCGGTCCTTTCTAATCTCGTGTTTAACCCGATAGCTGGGAAATTGGCAGCCCGCAGTGCCGATGAAGTTCTTGTTAAAGAAGTGATCATTGAAGGCATTTTATCGATCCAAGCAGGCGAAAACCCGCGCATTGTTGAGGAGAAACTCAAGGCTTTCTTATCACCGGCAAATCGAACAATACATGGCTCCGAGAGCAGCACTGAAGCTAGAGTGGTGACGGAAAGTGCGTAAAAGAAAAGAACGAAATAGTTCGGGGGCACCTTCATCTGGTAGCTGGTTGACCACTTATGGCGATATGGTCACACTGCTCCTGTGCTTTTTCGTAGTCTTATTTTCCATGGCCTCCGTGGATGTCGAGAAGTTTCAGGCGATGGTAATTGGGCTGCAAAGCGCCTTTGGCGTGCTCTCCGGGAGAACGGTAATTGAAGGGCCTGGAATCGATAGTGCTACGCTTCTACCGGAGCCGGGGGTTTCGGTTGTCGATATGACTCAGATAACAGAGTTATACCATGATATTCAAGCCTTTCTCGTCGAAGAGGGGATTGAGCACATGGTTGAGGCGGTATTAGAAGAACGAGGTGTGATTATTAGATTTAGGGATAGCGTACTTTTCGATACCGGGAGGGCCGATATTCGGCCGGATGGCGCAGTATTAATCGATGCCATTGGGTCCTATCTATCAAAAGTACCTAATCACGTCAGGATAGAGGGGCACGCAGATAATGTTCCGATACGTAATTCGCGTTACCCTTCAAATTGGGAACTGTCCACGGCTAGGGCGACCTCGGTAATTCAGTATCTTTTGACCAAAACCGATATTAGCCCGGAAAGGCTTTCAGCAGCCGGGTACGGAGAATATCGACCGGTTGCTCCCAATGATACCCCGGAAAATCGGGCGCGAAACCGGCGAGTAGATCTAGTGTTACTGCGTCTAGATTTGAACGTATTAGAACCTAGTTAATAATAGGAGGATTATCATGGCAGACGAAAAAACAGTCGAACGGAAACTACAACTAGACCTAAAATTAATTATTTTTGGGATAGCCTTGTTGATTCTAGCTTCGGTAAGCACTTCATTCATTACATACCTGTTCTTTACTTCCGCTAATCCTCCAGAGAAGGTTGTTGAGGCTCAAGAACCGGTTATTCCTGAATTTGGTCCCACTCACGATGTTGGGATTTTTACCGTAAATCTTAGTGGAGATAATAATCGTCGTTTTGCACGGGTTGGTATTAGCGTCGAGTTGGTGGATGAAACCTTAATTCCACTCGTGAATGAAAGGCTGCCCCAGATCAAAGATGCGGTCATTTCCATACTCAGCCTAAAGAGTATGCCTGAACTTTCCGATGTTGAGGGTAAGCGGTTATTAAGAGGAGAAATAGCTAACGGTTTAGAGAAGATTCTCGGTCGAGGTAATGTACAGAACGTCTTCTTTACAGAGTTCGTGTTTCAATAAGAGGGGGTGAACCCTGATGTCCGATATTTTGTCCCAAGCAGAAGTTGATGCTCTATTGCAGGCACTAAGCTCGGGTGAGGTTGATAGCGAGCAGATTGCCATTGAGGAGCGCCAAGGTAAAATAAAGAAATACGATTTTCGTCGGCCGGACAAGTTCTCCAAGGATCAGTTGCGGACATTGCAAATGATCCATGAGAACTATGCCAGGTTTTTAAATACAAGTTTATCCACGTATTTGCGTTCGGTTGTGGATGTTTCCGTGGTTTCCACCCAGCAAATGACCTACGAGGAGTTCATCCGATCCTTACCGGTGCCCACCGTTGTGACGATTTTTTCGGTAGAGGAGATGGGCGATGCTGGCATCTTAGAGCTCAGCAGCGGCTTGGGTTTGATGATGGTTGAGCGTTTATTGGGCGGCGGGCTCAATATTCCAGCCCGTTCCCGCGAGTTGACCGAGATTGAGCTCAATATCCTTGGTCGAATTCTACAGCGGTTCTTGTCGCAACTCAAAGATGCCTGGGCTAACCTGGCTTCAGTGACCGCTAAGATCGATCGAATCGAAACAAACCCTGGATTTGTGCAGATCGTAGCACCAAACCAGATGATTGTCTTAATCACATTGTCGGTTCGGGCCGGAGATGAAGAAGGATTACTCAATCTTTGTCTGCCGGACACTTTACTTGAACCGGTATTGCCTAAGTTAACTGCGCACTATTGGTTGGGTAGTTCGTCAAAAGAACCGGCTCCTGAGCAGCGTTCTGCTATTGAAGGGCGCTTGGCTTCTACCGAGGTTGAGGTAGTAGTAAAACTAGGCAACACCCGTCTCACGGTGCGTGATTTACTTGATTTGCAATCGGGCGATGTCATAGCTTTGCCGTCGCGTATCGAAGACCCGATTCCGGCATATGTTGGGTCAAGTCTAAAGTTTTATGGTAAGGCCGGTACAAAAGGGAATAGGATGGCGTTACAAATAACTCGGGTGCACAAGGAGGTTGAACAGAATGACCGATAACTTTCTATCCCAAGCTGAGATTGACGCCCTGTTAAATCAAGCTTCACCCACCGAAGCTGTAGCAAAGTCAGCCCAGGCTGCCCTGGACAAAATTATCGCGATTTTGGGGCAATTCGTTAATAAAAAAGTCGAGGCCGAACGGCTTGAGCCGGTCGAAGCAGACCGAGTTCAGTTAATACCGGCGCTCTCCGGCTTAGTGGTTATTCCTTTAAAGTTTACTCCGCATGGCAACTGCGTGGTAGCACTAGATGAAGAGATGGGTGCCAAGATTGCCGCTGTTGCGATGGGCCAAGATGGTAGCGATGCTGTATCCGTTGATGAGATGAGCTTAGGTGTAATTCAGGAAGCTTTTAGCCAGATCGCCGGTGGTATTGCAACTGAGGCAGCTAGCCAGACCAAGACTAAAGTTGCTGTTGGCCCGGTTAGCCCCACGATCTTCACGGGCGACACCCAAATGCTCGATGAGGCTCTGGGAGCTTCGGAAGTGGCAGCCGTTAAGACTAACCTCAATATTGATGGGTTGGCCAGCGGTGAGGTGTGGATTCTCGTCGATGCAGAGTTCGAAGAGCTTTGGAGCCCGGCTGTGCAGGAAACAGCTGCTACGGCGGCGATTCCGGTTGCTCCTCAGGCACCGCTCACTTATGTTCAAACGCCCCAAGTTTCTCCTCCAGCACAGCCAACAAATGATGTGACTATCAAAAAGGCTGTCTTTGAACCGCTTGACAAGGTTGATACCGGACAGTTTCAAAACATTAACTTATTGATGGATGTTCCGCTGGAAGTCACAGTTGAACTCGGCCGGACCAAGATGCAGATCAAAGAAATTCTCGCCCTGGGCAAGGGATCTTTAATCGAGTTATCCAAGCTGGCTGGTGAACCGGTGGATATCATGGTCAACGGCAAGTTGTTGGCCAAAGGCGAAGTTGTTGTTATCGATGAGAACTTCGGCGTCAAGATCGTCGATATTGTTAGCCCGGTCGAAAGGGTTAACAACCTTCAATAGAGAATATGTCGAAATTAGGTAAGAAATTAAGGAAAAAGTGACAAGTTGTGACAATAGGAGGATGCTGCTGAATGGGAAGGCGGATACTGGTTGTCGACGATGCAGCCTTCATGCGCATGATGCTAAAAGATATTCTCACCAAAGCTGGATTCGAGGTGGTTGGCGAGGCGGAGAATGGCGCAGTCGGCCTCCAGAAGTATTTGGAATTAAAACCTGATCTGGTTACCATGGATATTACGATGCCGGAGATGGATGGGATAACGGCAGTAAAAGAAATTCGCAAGGCGGACCCGAACGCTAACATCATTATGTGTAGCGCAATGGGGCAACAAGCTATGGTTATCGATGCTATTCAGGCCGGCGCTTCTGATTTTATTGTTAAGCCTTTCCAACCACAGCGGGTTCTCGAAGCGGTAGAAAAGGTTTTAGCTAATTAGATCCCCGGCGGAGGCGGCATGGTAAGTCTATATGATTGGTTACGAGTAGTGTTGGTTACGGCCGTAATGATCCCATTGGTATACCTTTTTACGCGGTATTTTGGCCGCAGGTTTACCGGGACAATGTGCGGCCGCAATTTTGCGATACTCGAGCAGTTCTCGGTAGACCAACATAATCGGCTGATTTTAGCTCGCCTAATCAATAAATTTTATGTCTTAAGTTCCTCTGCGAAAGGATTAGAGGTACTTGTCGAGATTACCGACCCGGAGTTGGTTGCTGAATTGACTGAGCAGGCAAGGAAGCCGGAATCAGGCAGCTCTTGGTTCCAAGCATTGTTTAACCAACGGCCGCAATAATGAGGATGGTTCCTGGTGAAACGCGTATTAGTATTGGTTTTTGTTGTTTTTGTCCTTATCGTGGGAACGGTTTGGCAAGCAAATGCGGCTCCGTTATTTCCCACGATTTCTTTTGGCGTTACCGAAGTCACCGAACCGCAAGAAGTTGAGTTAAGCCTACAAGTTCTCTTCTTGTTGACAATCCTATCCTTGGCCCCTTCAATCTTGATTATGATGACCTCGTTTACCAGGGTAGTGATTGTTCTTTCCTTTGTGCGAAACGCTTTAGCCACCCAACAAATACCTCCTAATCAGGTTTTAATCGGCCTGGCCCTGTTTATGACTTTCTTTATCATGGCTCCAACCTGGCAAACAATTAACGAGCAGGCTCTACAACCGTACCTTGCAGGTGAGTTGGATGCCGAATCCGCCATGACCCAAGGGCTAGAGCCGATACGTGAGTTTATGTTTAAGCAAACCAGGGAAAAAGATTTAGAGCTATTTGTGGCTATGACACAGACTACTCGCCCGAATAGTGTTGATGACGTATCCACAACTACACTGATTCCGGCCTTCATTATTAGTGAGTTAAAAACGGCTTTTCAATTAGGATTTATGATCTTCATCCCTTTTATGGTGATTGACATGATTGTGGCTAGCACACTGATGTCAATGGGGATGTTGATGTTACCGCCGGTAATGATTTCGTTACCGTTTAAAATTTTATTATT
>CAZAAT010000018.1:0-9569 GCA_964483175.1 uncultured Bacilli bacterium | reverse complement strand
CTTAGTGATTGAATCGGTTTTACTTAGCTGTGCGTAGGGGGTGTGGGCGATGACTCAGGCCTTTGTGGTCCACCTAGGCCGTGATGCATTATCTACCGTACTGATGGTATCGGCACCAATGTTGGGCCTAGGGCTATTAGTCGGCATTTTGGTAAGCATATTTCAAGCTACCACTCAAATCCAGGAACAAACACTAACTTTTATCCCCAAAATTGTCGCGGTATTGGTCTCGGTCGTCATCTTCGGCCCCTGGATGCTCTCCAAGCTGGTTGATTTCACCACCAATTTGCTGACTAATTTGCATACCTATGTTCGGTAGGTGATTTCAGACCGTGGACTTGCTGACCTCTTTGGCGGAGCAGTTTAATTTATATTTACTAGTTGTGATTCGGATCAGCGGAATTATTGCTGGGACACCAATTTTTGGAGCCAGGAACGTTCCGGCGGTAATGAAAGTAGGCTTGGTCCTTTTGACATCATTGTTTATGCAGCCGGTTGCCACGGTGCAGGCTGATATTTCGGCAATGGGCCTAGCGGAGTTGGCCTTGTTTATTGCAAACGAATTGCTGATCGGCTTGGCGATGGGATTTATCCTTTCCTTGGCCTTTATGTTTGTACAAGTAGCTGGACAACTGATGGATGTCCCGATGGGATTTAGCATGGTCAACGTGCTCGACCCGTTACTCGGGCAACAGGTGCCGATTCTCGGCCAGTTTCAATATGCCATATCAGTGATTGTGTTTTTGAGTATCAACGGGCATCACCTGATCTTAAAAGCTTTGGCGGATAGTTTTGCACTAATCCCGCTAGGAGGATGGAGCTATTGGCCGGGGTTGACGGAGATAATCAGTAAAGCTTTTACATTGGCTTTTACACTGGGATTACAGATAGCCCTGCCAGTGGTGGCCGTATTGTTGATAGTCGATATTTCTTTGGGTTTAATCGCTAGAACAGTCCCGCAAATGAACGTCTTTATTTTGGGTTTTCCCCTCAAGATCATTATTGGCTTGGTCTTTGTGATGTTGCTCTTGCCGATGTATGTAATTTTTATGGAAAATGTTTTTAGTCCTTCGAGTAAGTTATTTGAGTACCTCAGGGCGGTATTAGGAGGAAATCACATTGGTGCCTGAGATCCGGTGGGATTTGCAGTTTTTTGCCGGTGAAAAAACTGAGCAGGCCACCCCGAAAAAACGACGCGAAGCCAGGAAAAAAGGGCAGGTCCTGAAAAGTCAGGAGCTAACCACGGCGATATTGCTATTGACGATATTTATTTTATTGCATTCCTTTAGTTTGACGCTCGGCAGACAAATTACCGGATTTGCAACCGACTGGTTCTCGCGGATCAGTAGAAGCGACTTAACTATAGCGTCCGCTTCTGCACTGGGGACCGAACTTATTCTGGTCTTCGCGCAAGTGATAGCACCAATTTTTTTAGCGGCTGTCTTAGTAGGGGTGATTGTCAATTTCTTGCAGGTTGGTCCGTATTTCCAGTTTGACTTAATCCAGCCAAAGTTTACGCGGATCAACCCGATCAATGGACTTAAGCGAATGTTTTCAACTCGCGCTGTGGTTGAAATGATTAAGAGTCTGTTAAAACTGACCATCGTTTTTGGAGTCGCTTTCGTTACGATTAGACCATTATTAGATAAACTTTTACTGCTTTGGGCAATGCCAATTTCGGGGGCGGTAGCCTATGTTGAAAATGCGATTTTCACTATCGGTTGGCGAGTAGGCTTAGCTTTATTGGCGTTAGGTATTTTTGACTACGCTTATCAGCGGTGGGAATACGAACGAAACTTACGGATGAGCAAACAAGAAGTTAAGGATGAATATAAGGAGACCGAAGGAGATCCTCTGATAAAAAGTAAAATGCGCCAGCGGGCACGCCAGATGGCGATGAGCCGCATGATGCAAGCGGTGCCTGAGGCTGATGTAGTCATCACCAACCCGACTCATATCGCGGTGGCATTGAAATATGATGCCAATACAATGGCTGCCCCTACCGTGGTTGCCATGGGCCAGGGCTACCTAGCCCAGAAAATTAGAGAGATTGCCAGAGAACATGACATCGTTGTCGTGGAAAACAAACCATTGGCCAGGGCGCTCTTTGAGACCGCAGAGGTCGATGAGGCGATCCCGGCAGATCTATATCAGGCTGTGGCTGAAGTATTGGCATTCGTTTATCGACTGCGAAAAACCAGATTTAATTTTTAGGGAGGATAACCTGTGCCAACTGTTAGCGTACGTGACCAAGGAGCTAATAAATATGCAGATGTGATTATTGCCGTTGGAATAGTGGCGATCGTTCTAATGATGGTTATCCCGATCCCCCCAGGGTTATTGGATTTTATGTTAGCTCTGAACATCAGCCTTGGGATCCTAATCCTCTTACTGACCCTGAACATCAGTGATGCTTTAGAGCTTTCGGTTTTCCCCTCTTTACTACTGGTCGCCACCTTATTCCGGCTGGCGTTAAATATATCTTCAACCCGCTTAATTTTGTTAGAGGCTTATGCCGGAAATATTATCGAAGCTTTTGGCAATTTTGTAGTGCGTGGCAACTATGTGGTTGGGTTTATCGTCTTTTTAATCCTCGTAATTATTCAGTTTATTGTGATTACCAAGGGCGCTGAACGAGTAGCCGAAGTGGCTGCTAGGTTCACCCTCGATGCCATGCCTGGGAAGCAGATGAGTATTGATGCTGACCTTAACTCCGGCTTGATTAATGAGGCCGAGGCCAGGCAACGTCGACGCGCCATTGAGCAAGAGGCAGATTTTTATGGAGCGATGGACGGTGCTTCAAAATTTGTCAAGGGCGATGCAATAGCTGGGATTATCATTACTGTCATTAATATCATCGGCGGTTTTATTGTTGGGGTTTGGCAAATGGGGATGGAGTTTACCGATGCTTTACGTACCTACACCTTATTAACCGTTGGTGATGGTCTGGTCAGTCAGATTCCCGCACTAATCATTGCTGTGTCGACCGGTATTATTGTAACGAGAGCCGCCTCTGATGGCAGCATGGGCCGTGATCTAAGTGTGCAGTTATTCTCGCAATACAAGGCCTTGTTCATTGGCGCCGGAGTTTTACTAGTAATTGGAGTTTTGCCAGGCTTTCCCAAACTGCCGTTTTTATTTCTCGCTGGAGGAGCTGCTTATTTGGGTTACAAGCTGCGGCAAGCGCAAAGCCAGACTGCGGCAGCTGCCGAGGAACATCAGCGCGAAGCTGAATTGGAGCAGGCTCGGCAACCGGAGAATGTATTGTCATTGCTTACAGTTGACCCGATCGAGCTGGAAATCGGCTATAGCCTGATTCCGATGGTCGACCCGAGTCAGGGCGGTGATGTCTTTGACCGGGTTACGCTGATCAGACGCCAATTGGCAGTAGAACTTGGCATTGTCATTCCGGCAATCAGGGTTCGGGATAATATGCAGCTTAAACCGACCCAATACACAATTAAGATTAAAGGTGTTATTGTCGCTGATGGCGAGCTGCAAGTAGACTATTTTCTAGCTATGGATACAGGCGGAGTTATGGAACATATCCAAGGGATTGCCACCACAGAACCGGCTTTCGGCCTACCAGCAATCTGGGTTGAGGCCTCCCGGCGCGAAGAAGCCGAGTTAGCGGGTTATACGGTAGTTGATGCTCCCTCCGTTTTAGCCACGCATTTAACTGAGGTCATTAAAGCTCATGCTCATAGCTTGCTAGGGCGGCAAGAGGTAAAGACGCTGATCGACAATGTCAAGGAGGAATATCCTGCTGTAATTGACGAATTAATACCTGATCTGCTTAATCTTGGAGGCGTGCAAAAGGTATTGCAAAACCTTTTACGCGAAGGGATTCCAATCCGTAATTTGGTCACTATCCTCGAAGCCTTGGCTGATTTTGGTAGTTTGACAAAAAACCCTGAGGTTCTTACGGAGTATGTCCGCCAGTCCCTATCGGGGCAAATTACCGCGCTGTATTTGGATGAGGATCAAGTGCTTAAGGTTATCACGATGGATCCGAAAATTGAGGAACAGATTATTCAAAGTGTTCAAGAAAGTGATCAAGGCAGTTACTTAACTTTAGATCCGACTAGCGCGGCTAAAATAATGGAAGGTATTGCTAGGGTTTATGAGGCTGCAGCACGCAAAGCTGCTAACCCTGTCATCCTGTGCAGTGCTCAATCCCGCAGGCATTTAAAAAGGCTGGTAGAACGCATTAATAAGCGGATTCCGGTCTTGTCATTTAACGAGATTTCTCCTGATGCAGAGGTTCAGTCGATAGGAGCGGTGACCTTACAACAATGAAAGTCAAAAGATACGAAGGCCGTACAATGCAAGAGGCCATCATGATGGTCAAATCAGAAATGGGCGGAGATGCAGTTATCCTCCACTCGAAGAAAATTCGCAAAGGCGGGTTCTTTGGACTTTTCGGCAAGCCGGCTTTTGAGGTGGTTGCTGCTATTAGCCCCGAAGAACAGGCTAAATGGATCAGGACGAAGTCAGCGGCAAAACGTGAAGCGGCACCAGCAAAAGAATCAGTTGCCCCGCGGACCGTAAGCCAGCCTGAGCTAGCCTCACTTCAGCAGGAAATTCTAGGTGTAAAGCAAGCCATCAACTCGCTTAGTAATACACTAAACACTAATGCGTTTTCAACGGTCGGCGTGCCAAGTCATTTGCAAAGCCTTATTGGTCTATTGCATCAGCAAGGAGTTGCCGATAAACATATTAGAGAGTTAATACCTAGGGTTGTGCAGACGACCAATCCGTCCGAAGCTCTAGAGCAAGCCAAGCTTGCCTTAAAGGAGAGCCTGCATCTTTCGCAAGTTGCGGCAAAGTCTCATTCCCGAGTATTGGCCTTGATAGGTCCGACCGGGGTTGGCAAGACCACAACAATTGCTAAATTAGCAGCTCAGTACGCCATTTTCAACGGGCTTAATGTTGGCTTGATTACCGCTGATACATATCGAATTGCGGCAGTAGAGCAGTTGAAAACTTATGCCGAGATTATAGGTGTTCCATTACAAGTCGTCTTTTCAGTTGATGAGATGAAATCAGCAGTCGACAGGTTAGGTCATAAAGATGTCATCTTGGTTGATACTGCTGGCCGGAGCCAAAAAAACGAAGAACAAGTAGCCGAGCTTCAATCTTATTTGCAGGCAGTACAGCCTAGCGATGTAGCATTAGTTTTAAGTGCTACCACCAGTGCACAAAGTATGATTGATTGTTTAGAGTGTTTTAGCCCTTGTCAGTATAATCAATTGATCTTCACCAAAATAGATGAGGCCAGTAGTTACGGGGCTATGTATGGTGCGATTCGTGACGCACAGAAGCCACTCACCTTCGTTACTTTCGGGCAAACGGTTCCGGATGATATTCGTCCGGGTGATCCCGATTATATTGTTCAGTTACTACTCAGTGCCGGGGAGAAATATAGTTATGAACCCAAGCAAAGGTCATAAGGATCAAGCCGAACACCTGCGCGAACTGGTTGAAAAGTCGTCAAATCGCAAGGCCAGGCTGTTGGGCGATGTTTATTCCGGTGATTATGCCTCTACCGCGCCACAGGTATTAGGGACCGCTGCAGCCCGCGTGATTGCGATTACTAGCGGCAAAGGCGGAGTAGGAAAAACCAACTTTGCTGTAAATCTCGGCATTTCGCTGAGTCGAGCCGGAAATAAAGTTCTGCTGTTGGATGCGGACTTGGGGATGGCAAACATTGATATTGTTTTGGGGGTAATTCCTCCATTTAATTTGTTCAATGTTATCCGGGGAGAAAAATCACTGGCTGAGACTGTAATCTCAGGTCCGGAAGGACTCCAGATTCTAGCAGGCGGTTCCGGGGTTTATGAGCTGGCTGAACTTTCATCTTGGCAATTAGACCGCCTCATCCAGGGTTTTCAGGATCTGGATAATTCTTTAGACTATTTACTAATTGATACAGGTGCAGGTATCGGCCGCCAAGTCCTGAGCTTTTTAGCCTCGGCTCAGGAGACGATCATTGTTACTACGCCTGAACCGACAGCTGTCACCGACGCCTATGGCTTAATAAAAATGCTTTATCTCGGGGGTGCGAATCCAAACATTAGAGTGGTTGTTAATATGGTTGAAAGCCCAGATGAAGCTGAACAGATCTTTGTCCGGCTCAATATGGCCTGTGAAAGATTTTTGGGGGCGAAAATCACTTTCTTGGGCTATATCTTAAAGGATGCGGCGGTATCCAGAGCTGTCAAAGAACAGGTGCCTTTCCTGATCAGTCGACCAACGAGCAAGGCAAGTCGTTGTATTATGGATATTACTTCGCGCATTACTCAAGAAACACACCACCCCGACAGGGAAGGTGGCTTGCTAGGCCTCATCAGAAAGGTAATCAATTTTGCTGGGGCTTGAGGCAGTTTGTATTTAGAGGGGTGACACCATGGAGTTTACACAGGCTGAAATGGATGTTCTCAAAGAGGTAGGGACGATTGGTTCTGGCAATGCAGCTACAGTCTTGGCTTCGATGCTCGGGCAAAGAATACCAATCACCGTACCAGAGGCCAGATTTTTACCGCTTTCAGAAGTAGTTACGGCCTTAGGTGGACCAGAGCGAGAGGTTGTCGGCATTTTATTGGGAGTTTCTGGTCTGGCTCCGGGCACAATTATTTTCCTCTTAGGAATCGATGATGCCCAAATACTTTCTCAGAAACTATTGGGAGCACCATCTGAAACCCCTGGTCAGCTTAGTGAAATGGAGCAGTCAGCCTTATCTGAAGTTACCAACATTTTATCGGGTGGGTACTTGAATGCTCTCAGCCAATTTACCTCACTAACCTTCGAACCAACCCCGCCGGCTTTTGCCCATGACATGGCCGGGGCTTTGGTAGATGCGGTATTAGCCGAAGTTGGCTTGGTTAGTGATTATGCCTTGTTTATTGAAACCAATTTTACTGCAGATCAGGATGGGTTAAGTGGACACTTCTTTCTCATACCGAGTCCAGACGGCCTAGAGCGAATCTTGCAGGCTTTGGGGGTGCGCCGGACTTGGGAAAGCAACTCGAAGAGGTAATTCGAGTCGGCATGGCACAAACAGAGGTGGCTCAGGCTCCCAAAACTTTAGCAACGTTTGGGCTAGGTTCTTGTGTCGGAGTTACGGCCTGGGATCCTATCTCCAAGGTCGGCGGTCTTGCCCATATAATGTTGCCAGATAGTACGCAGGCTAGGAGCAAAGAGAACGTTGCCAAATTTGCCGATACCGCAATGCCTGACCTCATTGGGCGGCTAGAGAAGATTGGGGGCGTTCGTAGGCGGCTGGTCATTAAAATTGCCGGGGGAGCCAAGATGTTTAATTTGTTTAATGATGACCGCTTTGCCATTGGCCGCCGCAACGTAGAGGCGGTTAAGCAGTCTTTAGAGAAATTGAATTTACGCATATCAGCGGAGGATACAGGCGGAAATTTTGGGCGGACCCTCTTTTTTGATGTTGAAAACGGCACGGTAATTGTCCGCACAATCGATCACGGAGAAAAACAATTATAGCCCTTAGGGGGAGCGTATGTCCTATCAGATCACAGACTTGGCGAGGCTATGGGAGGCCTATAAAAAGAATGGAGATTTGGAGGCCAGGGATGGCCTGATAATAGAATACTCGCCGCTAATTAAGTATGTTGCAGGGCGCTTAGCCATTGGGTTGCCTTCAAATGTCGAATTCGACGATCTTGTTAGTTTTGGTGTTTTTGGCTTATTGGATGCGGTGGAGAAGTTTGATCTAGATCGCGGTATTAAATTTGAAACCTACGCTCTGGCACGCGTAAGGGGAGCAATAATTGATGGCTTGAGATCTATGGATTGGGTTCCTCGTTCCGTGCGTAAAAAAGCACGTGAACTTGAACAGACAATTCAGGTTGTTGACAGCCAGTTGGGCAGGCCGGCGACGGACGCAGAAATTGCGGAAGCAATGGGTATTACGCTCTCGGAATATTTCAAATCCTTGCAGGAGGTAGCCTGTGCGACATTAACTTCACTGGATGAAGTTTGGCTGGATGAGAATAAAGACTTTGATCGCTTGAGCTTGGTGGATGCGCTACAGGATGTGCAAAGTCCTGATCCGGCGAAAATTGCTGAATACAACGACTTTCGTGACCGGCTAGCCAAAGCCATTGACGAACTTGCAGAGAGAGAACGTACAGTTATTTCACTCTACTACTTTGAAGGCCTGACGCTAAAGGAGATTGGCGCGGTATTGGAGGTTACCGAGGCGCGCGTCTCCCAAATTCATACCAAAGCGATTTCTAGACTACGTAGCAAATTGAAATAGCAGACAAAGGGGTGATTTCTTTGAGCAAAGGCTTCAGCGGCAATAGCCAAAAAGACAAACCGATTTCGGAGATGATCGATAGGATCGAAGATGTTCTGGATGCCAGCAAATCTAATCCGGTCGAAAACGGTAAAGTCCGCTTAGAGGTCAACCGCAATGGAGTATTTCTGATTGTTACCCCTCCGAAAGGCGGGAAAAAAGCAGATTTTCTGGCTGTCAAATCACTGCTTGATAACAAGGGCATCGTAGACTATGATTTACAGAAAATATATGAGGCGCTAGAGAACCAGAATGATGAGCCGGTGCTTATTGCTGAACGTCGGCCAGAACTTGACCAAGATGGTCAAGTAACGATTACCACCAACGACAGCGGAATGGTTGCCTATTTGGATGTTGTGCCTGCTCTTGGTGGAAAGCCGGTTAGCCGGGAGATGATTGAAGAGGCGCTGCAAGCCAAAGGTATTACTTATGGGATTAAACAGGAGGCTATCGAACAAGCGATTGCAGCGACCAATCAGATCAGCGTAGTTATCGCTGAAGGCACGCCACCGGTTGACGGAGCAGATGCCAGCATTGTATTCAAATTCAATGTTAATCCTGAGGCTACCCCGGTCGAGCTGGCTGATGGGACGGTCGATTACCGCAACCTCGACTTGATTCAAAATGTTAAAGCAGGGGATGTCTTGGCGGAACGGATTCCTGCGGTTCCCGGGCTTCCAGGTACAAATGTTTATGGGCGGACAATAAAACCAAAAGGCGGAAAAAATATCCGTTTGCCGAGAGGCACAAACACTGTAGTTTCTGAAGAGGATGATAACCTGCTGCTAGCCAAGGAAGCTGGCCAAGCTGTTTATAAAGACAATAAGGTTCATGTTTTTCCAGTTTGTACGATCAATAAAGACGTTGATTTCCAGACCGGAAATATAGATTTTGTGGGATCAGTTATCATCAACGGCGGCATTAGGAGCGGCTTTTCAGTTCATGCCTCCGGTAACGTAGAAATTCGGGGCCCGGTAGAGGCGGCAACGATAATTGCCGACGGGGATGTGGTGTTACATCGCGGGATGCAAGGTAGCAATACCGGTCAAATAGTCGCCAAATCCGTGACGGCAAAATTTTTAGAACATTGTAAAGTTTTAGCCAGAGAAGATATTATCGTTAGTGATGCGATAATGTATTGCGAGCTTGAGGCCGGCCGATCCATTAAGACCATGGGTAAAATCGGCCGACTGGTCGGTGGGATGGCCTTGGCGGGTGAGGAGATTCATGCGCGCAGTAATGG
>CAZAAT010000017.1:0-37020 GCA_964483175.1 uncultured Bacilli bacterium | reverse complement strand
TCTATCTCATTACTTATCTTCCTTGTTCACCTACTAAAACTTTACACTAACTCTTGTCCATATTCTCCTGCGGCACAACTTTGTCTACGTATTTTATACTTTCGACTATTGCCACGCGCTCATCATGCGGTATCACGGCTTGTTTATTCTTGTATGAGACAAGCTCATCCGTCGTTACACCCACTATTAAGAACTCGCATTGCTCTTTAGCTCGTTTCAATATATTCAAGTGCCCAATATGAAACATATCGAAAACCCCAGTTGTATAGCCTACCTTATACTTTTTCATTATGACAACCATCCCTTCGTTACCAAACATCAATACCCTCATAATCGGCACATTTTTGTTGCCCTTAACAAGTGTTTCCTGGATTGGCTTCCGGATAAGGAGTTTTTCAAATGACAGAATTGCAGTTTGGTAGCATATATACATGTGGCCACACCATGTTCTTATCCCCCATCCTATTTTTGCCGTCAGTGAGGATCCATGAAATTGCATCGCAATTCTAATGCTCCGTGTTACACTACTTAACTAGATAGGCCGTTCCATCCTTATGAATTCTGCCCAAATTTCTTTAGCATTCTCATCAAAAGTAAGCTCTAGGTGGGAATACTGCGCCTGCCTGTCTGCTAGAGGGGGGAGTTCCCAATAGTCCCCATAAATTTGTTGGAGATATTCATGTGTCATATCTGGCCCGACAAAGCAATGACCCTCAAATTGGATTTCTGTTCCCTTACCGTAAACTTCTTTGGACATCACTTGCTTATGGTAATCATAGTGACTTGCCATACTGCACCAATAGTCACTTTCAATCTCATTATATCGGATCATTTCTTTTGTCATACAGGAAATAACGTACCTTTCAGGTATCCATGCCAGACTACCATTAATTACCCACCGCATGAACTTCGTTATTTTTTCCTTCGAGCTATATGCGTTTATTTTATATCGGATTTTAAACCTCAGTAAGGTCTTGAAGAGCCTGATTTTCCTTCTCTGAGATTCCCTCTTAACTAAATCCTTTGGAGCCACATCTAATGGGAAAATGTCCAAATTCAACCCCGTCTCGCAACTCACCATCAACTTGTTTGGATTATCCTTCTTCACACCCCTAACAAGTATTTTCGTCTTGGGTGTATGAAATTTAGAATCCGTATAGGTATTCTGAATATAATACATACTAGGAAACTCATTATTGATGATTGTCAGCATCTCTTCATAATCTTCTCGCGGCATTGCTATATCGGCATCGATATCCCAAGGAATAAAACCTCCATGTCTAACAGCACCTAATAAAGTTCCACCAATTATGAAGTACTGAAACTGATATTTGTTGCAAAAATCGCGAAAATCAATTAATAATTTTAGCAATATTTGATGACATATCCTTACCTCTATTTCAGTCATGTTGTTCTCACCTCACCTTTCCTACACCTAGACAAATAATAGGCTCCGTTAGTTCCTCTAATTATACAAGCCGTATGACGAATATCAATGCCTAGAAATTATGTCGGTCACCAGTTGGTACGACTGTTTTGCCCCACATCAATTAATCTCACGTAACAAACCAGTATATCATTAGTACCAAGATCGTCCTCTACTCTGCTTCTTTTTATATCTTTTCGATCCGATAATCGATAGTAAAGTCCAAAATATGACATTATCATATGCGTTGATCATTAAGAAATAAAACGAAACACCCACCATCGCTAATAGGAGCCACATGTTTTCGTTATTCGTGCGGTACACCTTGAATGCTGTCCATAAATAGGTCCCAATAAGAGAGATGAAAACTACTAGCCCTACAAATCCTTGTTCTGCAGCCACTTGAATATAATCATTGTGAGATACAGCTGAAGAAACCCCTCCAAAGTATCTAAAACTTCCCAATCCATTGCCAAACAAGGGTTTTTCAGAAAACATATACAAACCTTTGCCAATAAGATATCTTCTCGATTCTAAGGAACCCAAGCCAGCCACGACACCACTGCTTTGCACAAAAAATTCATCGTCTAACAATAACATTAAAGAAGAAAACCTAGTAGTCAGATCCGAAACCACGTGAAGAGGTGCAACTAAACAGAAGATGAAGGATAATAATATGAAAATAATTAATCCAGTCTTAACCAGTCCCCAACTAATTTTTAAGCTAAACACCAGGAACAAAAAGTATAAAACCATCAATAAAAACAGTGCTCTAGATTGAATTAACAGAGCACCTATTGTCGTCATTAGAACAATGAACAAGTCGCGCAATCTCCACTTTTTCTCTTGAGCTAAATGAGCAAAATTAACCAGTATGAACGGGAATACAAAAGAGACCATAAAAGCCAACGAATTTTTCCCTGTTCTAGTAGCATATGATGTTTCGATGCCAATATACGTCTGACCAAATTTAACTATATAGATCCAAGTTAGATACATTAAATAGAACCCTAAACTTACGCTTGCGTATCTCATGATGAAATCAATGTATAACGGTTTATTCACAAAAAGTGTCCTCAACAAAACAAAGAAAACTACCACAAATAACAGTTTAACCCATTGTGTCAATCCATATCGGACATTTTCGCTATACAATATTGACATTAACGTAATAATTAAAAAGAGATGGATTAGCATATCACTACGAGAAACTACAATTTTCTTGAAAGTGTGTTTCATGTTGAATAATAACAGTAGTCCACAGCAAATATGGAAGAGCGACATTGACAAAAAGGGTAACTCCACCCTTAAGGTTATTAGTGGGAGGGAAATACCTGTAAAGGCTAACAATACTACTTCCTTCCTACTTAGGACTTTATTCACATCTATCTTCAGTGTTGAGCACTCCACTTCTTAACTCATTTTACATTTATCTTCAATGAAATCATAAACTTCTTGTACATGGGACTCGATTGTGTTCTTGCGTGCGAATTCCAAGCCGTTTTGGATCAGTGTTGAGCGTAATTTAGTATTAACCGCTAGTTCATAAACCGCTTTCACAATCTCCGATGGAGACTTGCTATTTATCAAGAGTCCATTATACTTATGTTGTAGGGTAAATGGAATACCACCTACATTGGTCGCAATTACAGCTAGACCATTACACATTGCTTCCAACAATACTCTTGGAGTACCTTCCGAAATAGATGGTAAAATAAAAATATCATGTTCTCTATACACGGAGAAGAGCCTTTCTCCTATTGGTACATGACCTTCGAATTTAACACAATCGCTAATGTTTAATTCGTGAGCTCTAAGTTTCAAGTCTCGTAAAATGTTCCCATCTCCAACAATGGTAAGTTTAACATTGTCCATATTTTCCTTAAGCATCTTCATTGCATCTAGTAAATAATATAGTCCCTTTTCATGTCGTAAATATCCTACATATAGTAATGCTAGACTATCTTGTCTAATGTTCGGCTTATGCCGAATTATTTCATCTTCTGAAAAAGTACTCGTACGGATCTCTCTAATGTTGGTATTGTTTTTGTCATATAACCTCCTAAGTCCGTTCCCGTTGACCAGTGTAGGTGTATTTCGGATAATTTTCTGAATATGTCTATCTTGATTATCAACATATAATACCGTAAGTTTTCTTACGAAGCTTCTATACTTTGTTCCCTGAACTAGAACACTCTTTGTGTCACCAACCAAATGCAGACATACCGGCAAACCTTTGTTCTTGGCGATTCCGTACAAGTATCTGGTGCATGGGTTCGGGTGCCTAATATAAACTGGAGACTTCCATTGTTTACTAAATTTTCTTATTGCTGAATGAATAGCAAATCGTTTTATTAGGGCAGTAATGTAACTTTCAAACTGTGGGAGCCCTTGGATAATAATATTTTCAGATTTTATTCGGTAATCGTTGACATTTACATTTTTACCTAGTCGTGATACCGGTACCAAAAGTATAATACGACTGTACTTTTTTGCTAGACTATCAACAAATCTTCCAAACGATCCATTACAATAATAGACCCCATCGGTTTCAACAAACTTCGTGCCATAACACACTACTAATTCTCGTGCCATAACATCACCCTCATTAGCCATTATAGGTTATCCCTATACCAGTCGATTACCACCTTAATGCCTCGTTCAAAATTCCAGCTAGGATCATACCCTAGCATTTTCATTGCCTTGGAAATGTCAGCATTACTGTGTCTAATATCGCCTTGTCTTTCCGGGCCGAAGGTTGGCTCACAATCGTTTCTGAGTTCCTTGCAAAGCAAGCGATACACATCTATTAGGTATACTTGTTCACCATACGCTATATTAAAAGACTCACCAGCAACGCTGGAAGGAGCTTTGCACGCTTTTAAGTTTGCCTCAATCACGTTTTCAATATAGGTAAAATCTCTGCTTTGTTTCCCGTCACCATAAATTGTAGGGCGTTCTCCCGTGCACAATTGTTTAATAAATTTAGGGATAACCGCTGCATACGGCCCATTAGGATCCTGTCTTTTCCCAAATACATTAAAATATCGTAGGCCATAGGTATCTAAGCCATATAGTTTAGTGTAAAGCCTCCCATACTCCTCATTCACCATTTTCGATAATGCGTAAGGCGATAAGAGATTGCCTTCTCTTCCTTCTTGTTTTGGTAAATTAGGCTCATCACCATAAACCGAAGAACTAGAGGCATAAACGAACTTTTTAATACCTTTCTGTCTAGCAGCTTCCATCATGTTTAGAGTGCCTCTAATATTAATTTCCTCATAATGCAAAGGCATTTCAATGCTCCTTGGAACACTTCCCCAAGCCGCTTGATGTAATACAAAATCTACATCTTCGCAAGCTTTTAGGCAGGTATCTAAATTACGGATATCTCCTTTTATGAAGGTATACTTGGGATTGTTAATGAATAAATCTACATTCTCTTGTTTACCAGTCGAAAAATTATCTAACCCTCTTACTCGACAACCTAAATTTAAGATAGTTTCAACAAGGTTTGAGCCTATGAAACCTGCCGCTCCAGTAACCAAAAAAAGCGTGTCCTTGGGAAATTTTATATTCTGGTATCCCATTTTAAAGCCTCCAATATAAATATCCAAGGTCCTCAGCTTTTTGCCTGTCAAACACTCCCTTAACATCAATTAGAACGTATCCGTCGTTTTTTTCAGGGAGAGCATACTCTGACGTAACGGCCACCTCATCAGCTGCAAAGTTAATATGCCGTTCCTCCGATTTAAACATTCCTTTTATCTGCTCAAGCTCGATGTTATTAAATTCATTGTGGGGTACTGCGAATATTACAACATCTACGTCCTTTATGTCTTCGACTTTATATGTTTCAATACCATATTCACGTAATAGGTCTTCCGAATTCGCTACAGGATCAACAACTTTAACTGCTATGCCATATTCTCTTAGTTCCTTAATAATATCAACAACCTTGGTATTCCTAACATCAGGGCAATTCTCTTTGAATGTAACACCAAAAATAGCTACCTCAGAACCATTAATCTGCTTGTTGGCCTTTATCATCTGCTTAACTGTGTTTTCTGCTACATATTTGCCCATATTATCATTTATTCTCCTGCCTGCAAGAATTATCTGAGAATGGTACCCCAACTGCTCTGCTTTATATGTCAAATAATACGGATCAACGCCAATGCAATGTCCTCCTACAAGCCCGGGATAAAACTTAAGAAAGTTCCACTTTGTCCCCGCGGCTTCTAAAACTGCTTTCGTATCAATGCCCATTTTATTAAAAATTATGGATAGCTCGTTCATGAACGCAATATTGATATCTCGTTGCGAGTTCTCAATCACCTTTGCGGCTTCGGCCACTTTGATTGATGCTGCTCTATAGACGCCAGCCTCTACCACCAATTCATAGACCTTCGCAATAGTATCTAACGACTCCTCATCCATACCAGACACAACCTTAACTATTGTTTCTAACCTGTGTACTTTATCACCCGGATTGATTCTTTCAGGAGAGTACCCAACTTTAAAATCTACTCCACATTTCATGCCAGACTCTTTCTCTAGTATGGGGATACACATATCCTCAGTAACTCCAGGATATACAGTAGATTCAAATACGACAATTGATCCTTTAGATAGATTTCTGCCTACCATACGACTTGCTAACTCTAGCGACATTAAATCTGGAGCATTATCTGATCTTACAGGCGTGGGAACTGCAACAATGTGAAATTTGGCCTCCTTCAGCCTTTCTTCATCACAAGTGAACTCGACTGTCGTCTTACTAATAACTTCATTACCAACCTCTTTTGTAGGATCAATTCCCTTTTTGTAGAGTTCCACTTTTTCTTTGTTTGTATCAAAGCCGAGAACCTTGACTTTCTTGGCAAAAGCCACAGCTATAGGCAATCCAACATAACCCAGACCGATCACAGATAACTTCTCTTGTTTATTTACTAATTTCTCATATAACATTAACTCATCGCCTTCTTTATCTGATTTAACATGCCGATTATACCAACAATAGACCCAAATCCATATGTCAAATGAAAAATTGGGAATAGTACAACTAGTAAAGGAAAATATCTCACTTCTGTTGCTTCTTTAATCGAAAAGTAAACATCTAGAATCGAATATGAAGAAATAACCAGTAGTAGTAGTGGATAAAACAGTGGACTTATTATTGCTAATATTGGCAACCCAATTAGCGAAAGTAAGAAAGCTAAAGGTATAAAATGCCTAACTCCCATCGAACCTGGACAAAGCTTCATTGAAATGACATTCCATTTCCCATTTTGGAATGCCATTTTTGCAATTCCTCTAATTGTATCGCGGCAATAGTATGAAAACTTGATATCACCAGCCAAATAAATCTTACCGCCATTTTTACGAATGCGATAATTCATTTCATTGTCTTGATTACGAGTAAGCCGTTCATCATATCCACCCAACTTCTCAAACACTTCCCGTCGGAAAGCACCAAATGGCACTGTATCGACATAGCCACTCTTGCCATTTGTTCTAAATCGTGAATTACCAACTCCAAATTTCGATGAAAGCATTAAAGCAATTGCATTACCAATATAGCCATGCGATTTTGTTTCAGCTACACCACCTACATTTTCTGCATCGGTATTCTCAAGGTAATATACACATTTGGATATGTAATCAGGGGCATATTCAGCATGAGCATCTAATCTGATTATATATTTTCCTCTCGATACTTTAATGCCAATGTTCATGGCATAGGGAACTGTCCGTTTTGGGTTAGATAAAATTCTAAAATTATGAATATCTTTGGCATACTCAGTTAATTTTTCAAACGTATTATCCGTAGAATTACCGTCTACAAAAATGAATTCAATTTTTTCAGAGTCATAGTCCTGCGCCTTAATTGACTGAATACATCGGTCGATATACCGCTCTTCATTATAAACTGGTATAATAACCGAAGTTTCAATTGGATTTGAGTCAGCCATGATAGTCACCTTATTAAATTTTTATTTAACAAATACAATCCAAAAAGTCTCCGCAACTATTTTAAGATCGCTAATAAAGGAAATTTTCTGTATATAATCAATATTTAGCTTAACCTTTTGAGGGAAAATATGTTCACAATAAACACTCTCAGGATTGTCTGTGAGTGATAACAGTTCATCTTCATCCTTAAATTCTAATGTTGCTGGTCCTGTAACACCAGGCCTAACCAGTAAAATGCATTTATGAGAATAGTCATTCATTTTATAATATCTTGGCAGATCAGGCCTCGGACCAACAAAGCTCATTTCACCTGTGATAATGTTAAATAACTGCGGCAGTTCGTCCAACCTATATTTTCTAAGAATTTTACCCAATCTTGTTATTCTTTTATCGCCAGCTATAGTAATACCATCAGCGGTCGCCGAGTCATTAGTCATGGTTCGGAATTTATATATTGTAAATATAGTACCGTCTTTGCCCATCCTCGCTTGCCTGAATAATACCGGTTTGCCTGATTCGAGCAAAATAAATGTTGAAACAATTAACATAATTGGCCAAAGTAATATAATTAGAAATAAGGCAAAAATGAGATCGAAAAATCTTTTCCCACAAAGTGTCGTTTTCTTCCTTTCCAGTTGTTTTACAACTGATTCGAACTGTTGCCTCGACATTATTGGTTTTTCGCTAAACTCCATCTTTGACTCCTACCTAAAAAACCTTCTTATAACGCTAACTACTTTGCTAATATCATCATCAGTCATCTTAGTATCTGATGGCAAACACAATCCTCTCATAAAAATGTCTTCTGAAACACTGAGTTCACTTTCAAAATGACTAATAAATGGATACCGTTCGTAAAACGGTTGTAAGTGCATGGGCTTCCAAACCGGTCTACTTTCTATGTCGTTTCTCTCTAATTCGAGTATTACATCTAAAGGTGTAATTGGGCATCCTTCTTCCAAAGTCATAACTGAAAGCCAATAATTTGGATCCCCATATGTACAGATAGGCGCCATCTGAATCGAGGAAATATCCGAAAATGCTAACTTATACTTCTCATAAATGCTTTTCTTCTGATTAATTCTTTCTTCTAAAACAGTAAATTGGCCTCTACCTATTGCAGCACATATATTGCTCATCCGATAATTAAAGCCTAGTTCACTGTGCTGGTAATGCCTAGCTGGATCACGTGCTTGTGTCGCCCAAAAACGAACCTTTCTTATCGCTTCCTCGTCATCGGATACTAACATTCCGCCACCAGAGGTAGTAATAATCTTGTTACCATTAAATGAAAAAATACCAAATTCGCCGAATGATCCACTCATTCGCCCTTTATATTTAGCACCTAAAGATTCAGCTGCATCTTCTACAATTGGCACATCGTACCGATCACAAATCTTCTTAATTCTATCCATATCTGCCGATTGACCATATAAATTAACAACAATAACCGCTTTAGGAACGTGCCTCTCAAATGCCCGTTCTAGTGCAAGAGGTGACATATTAAAGCTTTCCGGTTCACTATCGATAAACACAGGTGTGGCTTTCTGATAAATTATCGGATTGCAACTAGCCGCAAAAGTTAAATCCGAACAGAAAACTGTATCACCGTCGCTTACTCCTAACGCAATTAGAGCCAAGTGAATAGCTGCTGTGCCAGAACTTACTGCAGCAGCCGCCTTCACTCCAACATATGATGCAATTTCTGTTTCAAATAAATCTACATGAGGCCCAAGTGGCGCAACCCAATTAGATTCAAATGCGTCAATTACATATTCTAATTCTTTTCCGCACAAATGTGGCGAAGCTAAAAAGATTCTACTACTCATTTATACCACCTAATTTCCGTCACTGGCTGCTACTTCTCTGTAGCATCTCAGCTGTGGCATTACCCTAGCCAAACAATCAAATAACTCTCCTGTGCTATGATCCGGGTGCTGCGAAAGTCGCATGACCTCTTGAGCTAATGCTAGTCCATTCACCGCTACCGGTCGCGCCACAAAAATCCGTTTATGCTTAGTCGAGGTTGAACCTTCCTCAGCAGTGAGCAACTCCTCAAACAGCTTCTCACCAGGACGAATACCGGTATACTCAATTTTTATGTCCTTATCAGGCTCAAAGCCGGATAGCGTTATTAGGTTTCTGGCCAGGTCAACAATTTTCACCGGCTCACCCATATCCAAAACGAAGATTTCGCCACCCTTCGCCATAGCTCCGGCTTGGACCACCAGTTGGACAGCTTCCGGAATAGTCATAAAATACCTCTTCATCTCCGGATGGGTTACCGTAACCGGACCACCTTTAGCAATCTGCTCCTTAAAAATCGGTACTACACTACCATTACTACCAAGAACATTGCCAAATCTCACCGCAACAAACTTGGTCTGCGAGTCTTTGAATATATTCTGGACGATAAGCTCGGCTAGCCTCTTCGTAGCCCCCATCACACTCGATGGGTTTACGGCTTTATCCGTCGAGATCAGTACGAAGATATCACTATTAACCAGGTCAGCCAGCTCGGCGACATTCTTTGTTCCCAAAACATTAGTCTTGATGGCCTCATCTGGATGGGCCTCCATCAACGGTACATGCTTATGCGCTGCTGCATGGAATACTACATTAGGCCTATGTCTGTTGAAGACTCGTCCGAGCTTGTCCCTATCCCGCACATCGGCAATTTCGACAGCGATATCTAAACCACGAAACGTATCTAATAATTCCATGTAGATTTTATGGATGCTGTTTTCACCATGCCCCAAAATAACTAGTTTACTTGGACCAACAATCGCTATCTGCCGACACAGCTCGGATCCTATAGACCCTCCGGCACCCGTCACCAGCACAACTTTGCCCTTTAGATATTGAGATATTTCCGCTATATTAACCCTAACCGGCTCTCTACCTAAGAGATCCTCGATGTCTACCGGGCGGATTTTGTTTAGTGAAACCTCTCCATTGAGCAACTGATAAACCCCAGGCAGTATCTTGATATTAGCGACATGCACCTTACAAGTATCCAAGATCTCTTTAATCACCGTCCCCGGCACCGACGGCATCGCAATGATAATTTCTTCAATCTGATACTTATCCACAATCCACGATAAATCAGCCCGCGTACCGAGAACAGGTATACCGTGAATAATCAACTTTTGTTTCTTCGGATCATCGTCAACGAAACCAACTACCGGCTGGCTGCTGTTATAGTGGGTGATGTACTCTCTAACTACTAAAGCTCCAGCATCCCCGGCTCCATAAATGAGGGTTCTCTTCTGTGGTCCAACATCTATCCGTTTGATCCCCTGCCCGTAAAAAAGCCGATAAGCAAAGCGAGAACCACCAATAAAGATGATTGTGAAAGCCCAGTGCAAAATAATAATGCTTCTAGGTAGATGAACTTGCACCATATAAGTGAGGAAAGTTGTTACCAAACTACCCAAAGAGATAGCATAGATAATTGCCTTGAGCTCCTGGATACTGGCATACGCCCAGGCCCTGTGGTAGAGCTTGTAAAAGTATAATAAAGGCAGCATCACCGCTGTCAAAAGAAGTGCCAATTGATTGTAGGTAATGATCAGTTGCCAAGCTATTGGTCCATCAAATCGTAGGTATAATGCCACGAAAAAGGCAGCGTTAATTAAAAGCGCATCACTTACTACCAGTACAATTTTCCCAAACTGCCTTTGCACTACAATTCACCTGTCTCTGCCTACTCATCTTCTAAAGTTAGGTCTTAAACCTAATTTCCCTTTTCAGCAAAAAATAACATTATCTGGATCAACTATTGGATATCTCTCACCCAGTATCCTCTGAGCTTCACTAAGCTCAGGTGGTCTCCGCGGCGAATGGGCATCACTAGCTACTGCAAAGACCAGACCATCCACAATTATTTTCAGCGCAAACTCCCTTACCTCCCCGCCCCATCTACCTGTAATGCTGCTCGCATCTACCTGCAGTAGAACGCCCATTCGGTGCAAATCCTTAACCAGATCTCTATCACTCCGTACTCCTGCATTAAGCTCCGGGTGAGCTAAGATCGGCTTATAACCGGCCTTTTGAAGTTTCTTCAACACCCCAAAAGACCACACCGGTACTTCATTGCGGGGAAATTCCACCAAAACATAGTCACTATTGCCTAACGTCGGCAGTTTCCGTTCCTCTGCCAGTATACCAACCTCTGGAGACAAATAAATCTCTGCGCCTCCGATAATCTCGATCTCCAGATGCTCCTGGTCGGCAGCTTGGCGTAGCTCAAACAATTTATCTTGCATTATTTGTGTGTCATAGGGCCAGAAAAAGCCGGGTGCTACATGAGGGGTAGCGATCACTGTTGATACCTGATCAGCGATAAGTAGTTTGAGAAGTGCGATTGCTTCGGACATAGTGGCCGGTCCATCATCTAAGCCGGGCAGAATATGCGCGTGTATGTCGATAAAACCTTTGAATTTCATGCCCTTCGTTTCTCACCAGACTCTGCGTACCGGTAGTAATAGTGGTGATAATAGCCACCATTTTTCGGGGTTACCCCATTAAGCACTACACCCAAAATCCGGGCCTGCACAGCCTCCAGCAGTTGCTTAGCCCTAACTATCGCCTGTTTATCCGTCTCACCTGACTTGAGTACTAATATCGTACCATCAGTATTCGGTGCTAATAAGGCCGCATCGGTTACCGGTAATAACGGGGGTGCATCAATAATAACAAAGTCCGCTCTTTCGCGCAGTCTTTGAATCAATTCTTTCATCGCCTGACTTCCCAAAAGCTCCGCCGGGTTCGGAGGCGTAGGTCCACTCGGCAAAAGGGTCAACCCTCCTATCTCTGTTTCAACCAGAGCATCATCTAAATCCAGTGAGCCCATCAAGACATCGGTCAACCCAATTCTGCCGCTGACCTCAAACTGCCCAGCTTGCACAGGCTTACGCAAGTCTGCATCGACTAGAAAACACTTGGACCCTGCCAACGCCATCACCGAAGCCAGGTTGGCAGCCACACTCGATTTACCCTCACCCGGACCGGCACTAGTCACTATAATAACCTTGGTTTCAGCCGTAATATTGGCGAACTGAATATTAGTCCGTAAACTCCGATAGGCTTCGACCGCCGGTGAGTTAGAACCAAGACTCTTAATTAATAGTTCTCTTTCTGGTTTACGATTTCGCTTCATGGCTACCCTTTCTTAATAAACACTAGTAATGACGTCGGCTCTTGGGCAAATCTTCCGGCAGATATGATGGTATTTGCCCTAAAACAGGCAACTCTAACAGCCTTTCTGCTTCCTCTGCTGTCTTAACCGTATTGTCCATAAACTCGATAGCAAAGGCCAAACCGACTCCGACAAATAACCCTAATACAGCAGCAATCGCCATATTTAACAGTTTGCGTGGCCGGACAGGCTGGAGCGGCTCAAGCGCCGCATCAATAACTCTAACATTGGCACTCTCCATCGCCTCAGTAATCCGGACCTCTTCATACTTTTGCCTCAACATTATGTAAATCTGCTCAGATACCTTTGCATTTCGCAGCAAATTTGCTAGTTGCAGTTCTTTCTCCGGTAGCTGGATAAACTGCTGCTCTTGTTCGGTGATCAGTTTGGCTACGGTATCCAGTCTGACCTCCAAGGCCAAGGCCTCCACGACCAGCTGCCCAGCCTGCTTATACAACTCCTGATACACCGGGTTGAGCATCTCGGTTTCCGTACTAACCACCCGCTCGGCCTCCTGCTTCATCCGGGCCTTGACCTCCTCGGTCTGAGCGATTAACGAGAGTACCGTCGGGTGTTTGTCCGTATATTTTTCGCGCGCCCCGGAAAGCTCCACCTCTAAAGCGGTTAGCTTCGCCTTAAGCTCCTGAATCAATGGGTTGTTCGTAATCGTCGTCGATGCAATTATCCGGTTATCTACACCAGCTAACTGTTTGTTGATTTCGGCTAAACGAGTCGCCACCTCTTGTTGCCCAACTATCGCCTCAGCTCGCAGCGTTTCCAACCGGGTTAACTGGTCCAAAATAGATTTAACCTCTTCTTGCGGAGCAAAGACCTGGTGCTCCTGCTTATAGTTCTTTAACGCCTCCTCGGCTGCGGCCAACTCCGCACTGACAATCTCTAACTGCCCAGCGATAAACTCCCGCGCCCCCCTAGCTTGGGTGCGGTTGAGTGACTCGTTTTGCTTAATAAACTCCTCCGCTAAGCTATTGGCCAAATCCCGGGCCAGTTTCGGGTCAGGAGACTCAGTCGTAATCTTGATCAGGTTGGAACCTGTTACCGCCTGAATCGAGACTGCTTTACGCAAATCCGCCATTTCCGGCGAGTTTTCATCCTGCACCAGGTTCAGCTTGTTAGCCACCGCAAAGAGCAGACTCCGACTCTTGAGGATCTCAGCATAATCTCCTAGCTGCGGCTTGTCCGTACCGAGCATCTGCGCAAAGGGATTCTCCAGCCCCGAGCCGCTCTCTACCAAAATGGTCGTCCCTGCTTGGTAAATCGGAGTCATCAGCTTAGAAGCGATAAAGGCCCCCACTATTGCGCAAACAAACAGAGCGATAATCAGCACCTTATGTTTTAGGATAATTCCGAGAAGCTCTCGTAGATCTAATTCCTCTTCCATTGAAACCTCCACTAGTTCAACAGATCCTTGACCAGTTTCATCCCGGTCAAAAACATGATAACCTTATTCCAATCAATCCGTTTGGTCTCCGGAACAAAAATCACATCTGACGAGGACAGCGAAATGTTTTCCTCCAGGTCACCTTCAAAGAGCAAATGATCCCGCCCGAGGACTACAGCCTCTGGATCGGCAAACTCACCACCCCGATAAACTCTGACCTCAGCCAATGAAGCCCGTTCAGTTGGTCCTCCCGCCGCGCCAATAGCCTCGATCAGGCGAGTCTCGCCGGTGATCGGGTAGGTTCCCGGACGAGCAACCTTTCCCAAAACCGTCACCTGGCGTCTGAGCTTCGGTACCGAGATTACTAACCTGCCATCCTCCGGTATAACAATACCAAGCTTGGCAAATGGATCACTTGCATCAACTGTTTCCGTGGTAATCAGCGCATTACCAGCAAAGGTTGAGACCTCCACCAGCGCTAAATTCGCATCAATGGTAGCTCCCCCTGCCTTAGCGAGAATATCTAAGATGTTTTCCCCGCTCGTCACCGGCACCAAACCCGGTCTGGTAACCTCACCCAGCACGGTAACTCTATGCTGTTCAGGGATGACAATCTGGTCTCCATCAGTAACAGGCAGATTGCCTACTTGTTCACCAGTACGGTAAAAGCCAGACAGATCAAGCACTTGAGGCTCGCCAGCCCGCGGGATCAGCTTGACGCGAGTCAGATCCGCATCCGGTCCCAGACCCCCAGCCGCTGCAATCGCATCCGCTACCCGGCCAGGCGGTTGTACCATCACCACTCCAGGTGACCGCACCTGCCCAACCACCGTAACTTTATCCAGTTGCGGCACGGTAATCTGATCACCATCACTGAGCACTACATCCGGCTGAAAACCCTGGCCGGTGACCGCAATCACTACGGTCTGACCGCTGCGGGAGCTGACCTTAACCCGGCTCACATCTGCATCAACGGCAAATCCTCCGGCCATAGCTATCGCATCAGAGGCGCTACTGCCTGGCTGCAGTCGAAATAGTCCGGGAGCTTTAATTTTACCTCCGACCTGTACACCAATCGTCCGAAACTCCTGAACCACCACGGTAACCTGTGGATTCAAGATATATTCAGCCAGTTGAACTGTAAGGCGGTCCCTAACCTCTTCGGGGGTAAGCGTGTCTACTAGCAGATCTCCAACGAAGGGAAAACTAATCTTACCATCAGGCCTGACCTTGACAACCCGGTTCAGCTCCTCATGCCCCCAGACCGAGACCTGCAAGACATCACCCGGTCCTAATTGATAAGTCTCGCTCGCATGAGCCCATGCTGACCAGGCGAGAAAAATAATCACTAATAAAAGACAAAAGGCCTGCCGCCGTTTCAAAACGTTACAACCCCCACATCAAATCCTGAGCGATTTTCCTTAATATGTTCGGCTTTCCTAAAAATTTCCCTTTTAATTTCAGTAGGATTTTCTTGGAAACAATCGTAACAAATAGCCCGATTTCTTTCCCAAAGGGAATCTCGCACCCTTCCAGAATATGTAGATATCATTCTCGTACAGGGAGACCGCCTGATGTTTAAACTTTCTGATTTTCTTGTATTCTTCGTGGTATTAAATCTTTTTATCAGTTCACTGATTAGTGCAAATGAGACCCTTACAGCTACCCAAATCTGGGAAAAGATGCTCTTAGCGCAGTCCGGACTCAAAGATTTTACTGCCCGGGTCAGTTTAAGCAGCAAACTCGGCATCTTACCCCTACCAAAACTCTCTGGCGAAATCTCCACCAAACGACCGAGTCAAGTCCAAGCTACAATGGCCGGGGTTACTTTTACCCCACAACACCCGTACCTCTTTCCCGACCCCTTACAATTCACCGGGACGGGATACCATCTCACCCTAGTTGACTGCGAAGAAACCGCAGACGCGACTATCTTTGTCATCGATGTAACTCCTACTAGTACAGAAGCACAGCCCTTATCCATGCGCTTCTGGATCTCTAGCTCAAACTGGCTGATTTTCCGATCCGATATGTCCATACCGGGAGGTGGGCGCACGATAATGGATGCCGAATATATCCAAGCTGCACCTAATGCCTGGGTTCCCACCAAGCTTTCCGGCACCGGAGGGCTGCTCTTGGCGGATCTCCTCCCGCCCTCAGGTCTTGGCAAACTGTTGGCCAGCCTGCTTAACTCCGACCATGTGGAGTTTACCGCCATCCTCAGTGAGCACCAAGTCAATATCGGCCTCTAGATCTGCCAGGTTGCCTGGACCTTAAGACGGATCTCATTGCTTTTCTTCTCCAGGCTGTTATCCGCATTTACCGTACCTGTCCAAGAAAGCTCAGACTCTAGGCACAAGCCATTAACGATCAGGCTCTTGACCCCTGCCCCTACGGTATACCTCTTTTCGACCACTCCGGAGAGAAAAAGATTCTCTTTCTGATACTCTGGCCGCCACCCTTCGCCGAGGACCCCCTCACCATGCCGCTCGTGCTGCAATCTCAGCCGCACACTGGTCTCGTCAGAGATCTGATGCTCAAACCGGACCACGATCGCATCCGCATCCGGTCCTAACCAGTGACCAAGCGAAGTCCCGTCCGGCAAAATGTAACTATTGTCCACGTTTTTATGGGTATACGTCCAGTTCGTGATGAGGATGTACTCGACCATCCCAGACCATCCCGGCCAATAAGCAAGGTTGGGGTCGCTCACGCCTACCAGAAAACCACCCCAATCGGGCACCGTATCTCGACGAGCCAGATCCTGCTGCGCATCATCGATGAACAGCTGCCCATAGATTTGCGTGCCGGAAGACCTGGTAAAGGTCGCATCAAGTGAAAGGTTGATATTGATTAATCTGTCTTGAATAGGATCATCTTTTTTGACCAGATGCTGAGATAGGTAGAACGGCCAAATGGGGATGGGATTGTAGAGCCAGGGGGTAAACTCACCGGTCGCGATGGCACTCTCCGCCAAGCCGATAACCAAACCTGGCCAGACTTCACTCTCTAACCGGTGTGCAAAGAGCATCTTATTGAGATCGGGGTCCACCGAAGCCACCAACTGTTGAGTTTTGATCTTGTAGCCCCATAGTCGCCAAGTCTTTTGGGCTGTAATTGCCCATATCGAAAAGTCTTTAGAAAGGAAGAGATCTCCGGCTTTGCCCGGGCCCCACTGGAGCTGCTGTAAACCGGCGGTGAGTTGCCAGCCACCAGGGGCAGCAAAAAGATAGGCCTCCTGTAGGTTGAGCTCCTCTGGGCTAACCTGGATCTTAAGGTGGCCCCAGTCGGCTGCAAGGCCCTGTACCGGTAGAAGCAGTGCAATAAGAGCGAATGTAATGATCGCTGTTAGCTTGTCCATTTCACTGATATATTAGGCATTTTGCGAGAACTACCTCCCCTGATACAACTAGTATCGTGATTGTATCTGGATATAGGCAATTTTCGCTATCATTTGGACACGTCCTCATAAGCACCCGACTAAGACAGTTCTCTGACTTAAACACTTGTATACGCTTGTAAAGTTTTTTCCAACCCTTCTTCAAAAGAGATCTGCGGCTGCCACCCCAACTCCCTTTCGAGCTTACTGCTATCCAAGGCATACCGGCGATCATGGCCAGGCCGATCCGAAACAAAGCTAATAAGCGAGTCTGATTTGCCTAAACGGCTGAGGATCGACCGGACAACCTCTAGATTGGTATTTGGAAATTTTCCGCCAATATTGTACACCTCTCCCGGCCTACCGCCTTGTAACAATAAATCAAGCGCCCGACAGTGGTCTTCGACATAGAGCCAATCCCGCACATTAAGCCCATCCCCATAAACCGGAATCGGCTCGTCTCTGAGCGCTTTGGTGATTGTTAGCGGTATTAATTTCTCCCGATGCTGATTTGGTCCGTAGTTGTTACTGCACCGCGTAATCACCACCGGCAGCCTATACGTTCGCCAGTAGGACCTGGCCACCATTTCGGCAGCAGCCTTACTCGCCGCATACGGATTATTTGGCGCCAGCAAACTGCTCTCCGTGAACCTGCCGGGCGGATCAATGCTCCCATACACTTCATCCGTAGATACCTGTATAAACATATCTATCCCGTTAGCCAATGCCGCATCCAACAATACCTGAGTTCCGATAATGTTGGTCTGCATGAAAACACTTGGCCCGGCGATACTGCGATCGACATGCGACTCAGCAGCAAAGTGAATAACATGCGTGATCCCGTAAGCAAAGGCTTTGGCCACCGCTGTGGGGTCGCAAATATCCCCGTGAATAAAGTGGTAGCGGGGTGATTCCTCTACCCCCCGCAGGTTCGCCAGATTTGCAGCATAAGTGAGTTTATCGAGGTTGATCACCTTTATCTCAAGGTGCCTGGGTAGGATATAATTGATGAAGTTACTGCCGATAAACCCTGCCCCGCCGGTGACCAACAGTTTCACTTGTTTATCCATCCTTTCGTGACCAGTCATAAGGAATACAACTGTTGTGTGGGTCTAATCGATATTCATCCGGTTCGTCATAATTGTAGGTGTTGGTGGGGATGTTCAAGATTATCGCCTCCTCCACGGAGATACACTTAAACCCATGATAAACTCGGGGTGGAATCTGAATCAAGAGAGGATTATGGATGCCCGCAAACAACTCGTTAACCTCGCCCTTAGTCGGCGAACCTTCGCGCGGGTCATACAAAACCACCTTGGCCATACCCTGAATAACCGCAAAGTTATCGTACTGCTGTTTATGGTAGTGCCAGGCCTTAACCACACCTGGGTAAGCTGTAGTCAGATAGACTTGACCAAACCCGCGGAAAAGATTCTCATCCGAGCGCAAGATCTCCATCAGCCGCCCTCGCTCATCAGGAATGACCTTTAACTTCTTGGTAACAACCCCCTCAATCATACCTGATACTCACCTCTCAAACAGTTCGTAGACTAGATCTTTGGTTAGCTTAGTGGCTTTGTGCAACGAGCTCAAAGTACCGGCATCAGTCCAGTATCCCGGCAATATTTCGTATGTCAATAAGCCATGCTGAATGTATAAGTTGTTGACATCGGTAATCTCTAATTCGCCTCTTGCCGAAGGCTTTAATCCGCGAATAAACTCGAATACTCGGTTATCATATAAATAAATCCCGGTTACCGCATATTCGCTAGGTGGTTTCAGGGGCTTTTCAACAATGGCAGTTATTTTCCCGTCTACTAACTGCGGAACTCCGAACCGCTCTGGGTGGTCGACCTTGCTCAGAAATAGCTTGGCTCCGATGTTTGGTCCAGGAAAATTGGCGATGTACGGGGTCAAGTCGGCGGAAAAAATGTTGTCCCCTAGCACAACCAGAATTGGTTCACCAGCAGCGAAATCCTCGGCAAAACTTAGCGCATGGGCGATCCCGCCCGGCTGATCCTGAACCTTATAGGTGAAGTCGAGCTCCCACTGGCTGCCGCTACCTAAAAGTTCCGTCAGGGCACCAAGGTGCTCCGTGCCGGTAACGATCAGAGCTTTGGTAACCCCAGTCTGCTGAATTTTTGCTATAGAATGATAGATCATCGGATAACGACCAACAGGCAGCAGGTGCTTGTTGGTCACTTTGGTTAACTGATGTAAACGCGTACCGGTGCCCCCGGCGAGAATGACAGCTTTCATGTGAGTCTCCTCTTAACATCCTCCTACCAAGATATGCCTGCGAAGGAGAGAAAAGGAGTCAGGTTGCCATGCATTTTCATTCACAAAAATTGAAAGCTAGCAACCCGCTAAAGGCCGCTAGCTTATCAGAAGATCTATCCAATCTACTTATAGAATTTTAATATTTGGCTACGCTAACCTCGCCCGATGGCAAATTCACTACATAAAACGGCCATGATATTTCCGAAGGCTCTAGCGGCGGAATGGTGTAATTATATATTTCCCCGCCAACACAAATGATGAGACTAGCTGCGGGCGAAAGAGCCTCAGAATCCCAATCTTCACAATCCCCCACGAATTGCACTGAGAACACATAATCTCCGGCTGCTGCACCTTCATCCCAAGTATACGTCTCGGATGTATTACCATCCGCGCCAGCATTGCGGTCAAAGAATCCGTTAGCAGTAATTAGATCAACGTCTGCACAGGTTGGTATTGGGAATCCGGGTTCTTGAACACACAAGTCGAAGTCAAAAAGAGAACCTGCCGAATTTTCCCATGATAGAGTAACGGAACCATCAGTGGCATCTGAAGTTAACTCTCGGACTACAGTAATGAACCAACTGCCCTCAATTCGCTGTAAAGTCATCACATATCTAATTATCTCTGACTCAGTATTCGTTGCCGCAATTACAACGTTAGCTGTTTTTCCCGCTAACGCAACCGTCCCAGTAATAGCCAACGTGTAATCAGAATCGTCAAACATGTGAGTTAACCACGCTGAAATATCTAAACGATCACGTTCCACACCGTCAATCGTGGTCGGCTCGGCAAAGAAATCAAGCACCAACTCAAGTTCCTTTTCTTCCACCGCGGCAATAAACTCATCAAGAAACTCATTGACCTCAGCAGAATAATCCGCATCATTAACAGTTTTGCCTCCACCACCACCGCAACCTGAGACCAATAAACCAAGAATAATTAGGACTACCAATTTGAATAACGACCTTTTTTGCCTCAAGGATAATCCCTCCCATTCGGGCGGTCGCCCGTTCGATTCGAGTTAATTTTATCCTGCCTTGGGACCTATTGTCAAGTTATGGTATCTGGACACATCACTTCCCGAGCATAAAAAAACCGCTGACATTTCTGCCAGCAGTCATACATCTACTACAATAATATTGACTATAATTGCTGCCTAGTGCGCTCCTGGTGGTACATAGGCGATAACCTGTGCCAAGAACACCACTACAAGAATAACCAAAATAGCGATAATCTTATTCTTCACAGACTCCCCCTCCCCTCTGTGAGCCTAATAAATTATTCGCTTATACGCAGAACAATTCCTCTCTAATGAACAATGTCCATTTTTCGTCCATCCATCCCCTAACAAAAACTGCTGACATCTCTGCCAACAGTTTTTCTGATGCTGGTTCATTAGACTATGTCAAGCAAGTGAGGGTGCTTTAAAAACTCGCTAATGCTAGCAATGATAATGCAGTAATTTCTTCCAATTATTTGAACAACCTGCCAACTCAAAAAATTTTTAAGATAATTTTAGGTCAACGAAAAAAGGCCGCTGACTATATCTGTCAACAGCCTGAAATCAAGTATTGTCGACTATCCCGTTAACTCCAGCTGATCTCCCCAACCTCTGGAAATGCCGCCAGCGCCTCTTCCATCGCCTGGGTGATCTTTTCTAACTCCGCTGGGCTCTTGGCCTCACAGCGCAGTACCAATACCGGCTGAGTATTGGAGGCTCGCACCAAACCCCAACCACTCGGAAAAAGAACCCTCGCCCCATCAACATCAATTACCTCATATTTCTCGGCAAAATGCCGCTTAACTGCCTCGACCACTTTCGCCTTAGATTCTTCCGGACAGTACACCCGGACCTCCGGGGTGCTGTAATAGGTCGGCACATCGTCGAGCAACTCAGAAAGCGGCCTATCCTGAGCAGCCACGATCCTCAGCAGCCTCGCCCCGGCATACAGCGCATCATCAAAGCCGTAATACTCATCGGCAAAAAACAGATGTCCGGACATCTCCCCGGTGAACGGCGCCTCTAACTCTTTTAGTTTCGCCTTGATATACGAGTGACCGGTCCGGTAAAACAACGGCCTACCGCCGAGCTTTTTGATCTCTTCGACCAAAGCGTTCGAACACTTGACCTCAACAATCGCCTGGGCACCCGGATATTTCGGAAGGATCTCCCGCCAGTACAAGATCATCAACTGATCTCCCCACAAGATGTTGCCCGCATCATCTACTACACCTAAGCGGTCACCATCTCCGTCAAAAGAAAGCCCCAAGTCAGCCCCGTTCTCTTTGACCGTTTTGATCAGATCAACCAAATTTTCCGGACGCACCGGATCAGGGTGGTGGTTAGGAAAGTTCGGATCGGATTCACAGTATAGCGGTACGACTTCACAGCCCAAGGCCTCATACAACTGCACCGCTAAATCCGAAGGGGTCCCGTTGCCACAGTCCACCACAATTTTAAGCGGCCGGTCCAGCGTGATCTTGCTCTGCACCATTTTGATATACTCTGAGTTAGGTCTAACCTGAGTTACTTCCGGCAAACTCGCCGGTTCTACCTCAAACTCGTCCCGCAAGGATTCCATCCGGCGGCGCAGATCCTGCACCGCCTCACCGTAAATCGTGCCAAAACCAAGAGCAATCTTGAATCCATTATCTTGCGGCGGGTTATGGCTAGCAGTGACTATGATCCCGGGGTCAATGTCATAATGGATTCGGGACCAGTAAAAGACCGGGGAGACCACCTGGCCAAGATCGAGCACCCCAACGCCTGCTCGCCGGAGACCGGTGATCAGATTAGCGGCTAACTCCGGGGAAGAATGTCGATTATCCCGCCCCACGATCACTTTACTAAAACCCTGCTCTTTGACCATCCGGCCAAAGGCATAACCCAGAAGCCGGGCGAACTCCGGCGTCAAGTCCGTCCCGGCCTCTCCCCTAATATCATATTCTTTAAAAACATGCGGTTTTAACTCCAGGCTCAAGCCTCCTGCACCTCCGAAAGCATTCTCTCGCGAACCATCTCCTGCAGTGATCTAGTTAAGATATAGGCCAAGGTCGACTCTGCTCCCTGGTTTTCACTGATACCTTCAGGATGGAGTCCATCAGAGCACCCGCCGGTCAAGGCATCATACATGGAGAGACCGGCATCATTCTGGCCTAAGAACCACCGCTCGGCGATATCAGCGATCTCGAGCCAGCGACGGTTTCGCGTAACATCATATGCCGAGATTGCCGCCAAGGTCATCGACCACGCCTCAATCGGCTGCTGGTCAAAGTCGGCCTTCGTTCCTTGTCGTGGGTACCATCCTCTATTCCCCACCGGGTGGAAAATCCCTCCTCTAATGGTCTGGCCAGCCAGGAAGTGCAGGCTCTCTGCAGCAGTGCGGAGATATTCCTTACGCGGAGCAACACCATAAGCCTGGAATAACGCTGCAGGCAACAAACCGCAGCAATAGGAGAGAATATCCTCATACCATAACCAATCGCGGGCTGCTGTCCGACGGTATTCGCCGACCATCCGATCCGCCGCCTGTATGAGTATATTCGTGTATTCGTTAACCAAGTGATCAGAGAGGCTTTCCGGATAATCAGCCGTACCTAAACTGATGCCATTGCGTAACAGCGTAGCCAAAGCCATTATCACACCGGCCCAACCCCGCAAAGAAGTCATCCGCTCCCAATTCGGCAATGATTCTAGGAACATCCGAAAAGCTACCTTGGCCAATGGTAAGCCGCTCCAGGCTCGCATGGCCAAAGCCAATGCCCACAAAGCGCGCCCCTGGCAGTCGTCGGAGGTGGTTTCCGGTAAAGGACGCCGATCATAACTGAAGAAATTATGGAAAATGCCATCCTTTTCCCAGGCGTAGTAGAGAAAAGCCAGATAGTTTTCGGCCATGGTCAAGGCCTGGCTGCGCAGCTCCTTGGGGGCGAGGGCCATAGCCAATAAGGCTCGCGCATTGTCATCAGTGGTATAGCCCAATTGCCGGTTGGGGATTGACCCGCAGGCATGCTGAATCAACCCGGTGTCATCGGTCAACCGGACTAAATGACTGTACGAAAGCGGGGGAAACTTGACAGAGTCACCGCGGCTGGAGAAGTCCACTCCCGTAATCGCCTTCGGTTTAGGCCTCGCCACCCGGTAAGTTTTGCTGACGCTTTTAGCAACTTTGGCATAACTAAGCGAAACCGTTGACCACTGCATGCTCTTCCCTTTCAGCATCGCCTTGGCCGCTACTTGTCGGCGGTAATCTTTGTCGGTAATTAATCGAGCCATGGCCTGGCCTAATTGGCTCGGATCATTAAAGGGCACCAAGACACCGCAACCATCGCCGAGCATCTCCTCGGCGTAGATAAACGGGGTTGACACAATCGGCTTACCAAGGCCCAGCGCAAAAGAGAGCGTGCCGCTGGAGATCTGTTCGCGACCGGGGTATGAGGTTACGTAGACATCCGAAGCTGCGATATGAGCCATCAACTCATCCTCATCTAAAAAGGCGTCGATTAACTTTACATGAGAATGTAAGCCCATAAAATCGATCGATTTTTGCAGGCCCTCACGGTAGGCTTCGCCGTGCAAACGCCGTTCATTCGGATGGGTCGCCCCGACAATATAGTAGATGAAATCGGGACAGATGTTTTTTATCTCGCCAACTGCGCGAATCGCCAACTCCAGGCCTTTGCCCGGCCCAAGCAGCCCGAAACTCATCAGCATCGTACGCTCTTCAACCCCGAGCTTGACGCGGACCCTCTCCACAGCTTCGGCAGATGGTGGTTCGGGAACACCATGGGGAATGTGTACCACCTTGTGGGAAGGGATGTTGTACACCTGCCGCAAGATGCCTCTGGCCCGCTCGGCAATGATGACTAGTTTACTGGAGTATTCAGCCACCTTGCCCATTACTTTATATTGGCCGGCCGAGGGCTTGGATAAGACGGTATGAAGTACGGTAATCACTGGGACGCGCAGGTCTTGCAGCAATCCCAAGACCATTTCCCCATCTGCTCCGCCAAAAAGGCCGTACTCATGTTGCAAAATCACCGCATCCACAGCCAGGTCATTGAGTATCTTAGCTGCTTGTCGGTAGCTCTCCGCTTGGTCCTGAATAATCTCTGCGATTACTTCTGGACCATAGGTGAACTCTCCAGGCTCCCGGGAGAGAGCAATTATCGGGAGCTGATTGTACCCGTTTCTCTTTAACCCCAAGCGCAGGTCAGCTGAGAATGAAGCAATCCCACACCGGCGCGGGGGCCATGAAGAGATACTGGCAATTTTCATTGATAATACCTCCTTGATACCGCTTTGGTCGTTCTAGCCTGCGATATAAAAACAGTATTTCCTAAAGAGCCAGCAAAAACGCATGTTACCCCAATATGGCTCGCGGCAACGCCCTAATCGAGGCCAACAATAAGCAAGTGTGATCATGATTTTGAAAAAAGGGATAGCTAGAATTGTTGTAGTTGGATGCTTGACCCCCATGTATGTTTATTATTATAGCATAAATTTATGGAAAAAAAAGACAAAAGGTATTTCGTCCCATTTATGTGTAGTCTTATGCAACCTATACCCATTTAATGCAAATATGGTTGTCTGTATTCGACCGTGATCAAATAAGTGGGATTTTTCTCTATGTCGCACTAGGCCTACAGACAAGCAGAACTCCGAGTTTGACTGATGGGGTACTGTACGCTAAAATGACAGCAAAGGAGGTGAACCGAGTTGAGTGATACCAAAGAAAAGATAATACAAGTGGCATCAGAATTATTCCAGAAAAAAGGGGTTGCTGAAACTGGTCTCCGGGAGATAGCACGCCAGGCGGGTATTTCAACTGGGACATTGCACTACCACTTTCCCTCCAAAGTTGAATTGGCCCGGGCGGTGCTGGATCAATTGTCCTCAGAGCTGTTTACTGAGCCTGTAGCCCAAAATGAATTAACGACGTGCGGGCTCATTTTAGAGCTCAATGAACGCATGGTTAAAGACACTGAGGCTCGTCAAAGCTTCTTTTTCCTACTCCAAGAGGCGATCAGAAATCCGGAATTTAGAGATCAATTTCGTAATTCACTCCTTGAATGGCGGGAGATCTGGACCCAATTTTTAGCTGCCAAAGAGGTCGACAACCCTGAAGATTTGGCAGTAATCTATAGCTCACTAGCAGTTGGTCTGGCTATGACCATCTTTATTGACCCCGAATTTGACTTATCCACCCTAGAAGTAGCAATAAAACATATCTGCGAAAAATAACACCCTTATTTGCTAAATATTGGTTACAGCCATTGCTTGACAAGTAATTATTGCCAACATACAATTGTTTGGGGCGATTAGGTCGGTCGCCCGACCAACACCAATGGAGGTGCCTGCCATGAGAAGTCGGATTGTCCCCATTGTAGTTTTTGGCTTGATCGTTAGTCTGCTAACTGGCTGTGGAGGGGGTAGCAAAGGTGGCCGCGATGAAGTCACTAACCGCGAGCCAGTAATAACCTCTGTTACACCTCTCGGGGGCAAAGTAAATGCCCGGGTTAACGAAGAAATGACCTTTACTGTCGTAGCAAGCGACCCTGATGAAGATGAACTCAGTTTTGCTTGGAAATATGATGATGTGCCCATAAGCGGCGCGAACAGTAATTCTTACATTTTATTACCGGAAGCTGCTGGTCAATGCGTACTTTCCGTGGTGGTCTCCGACGGCAAAGCTACTGTGTCACACGCCTGGACTCTTACTATTGTTCCAGAGGATGCAAATCATGCGCCGACCATTACTACAGTTACTCCAGCTAGTCTAGAAGATAATAAGATAACTGCAACCACCGGACATACTATCAATTTTAGCGTAACAGCTAATGACAAGGATGATGATCCGCTTTTTTACGAATGGGAATGCACTAACGGAGAGTTTACCATTGATAGCGATCTCAGTAGCCCAACCGTTACCTGGAAGGCCCCTCAACTGACCGAATTAGCCGAGGTTACGGTCACAGTCCACGACGGGGACCAGGAAACAAGCTACACCTGGGAAGTGACCGTGAACCCTGAAGAAATCAACTTCATGGTAATCTCAAGTCCATTAACCTTAAAAGGTGATTGCGTATATGTTGTAAACGGTTCGCCCTGGGTACAAAGCACTCTTACTATCGAACCTGGTGCAATAATCAAGTTCCGCACGCCCAGTAGCGGTCTGACCATCAAGGAAGATGGCTCTATTAACGCTGTGGGCACTAGTGATAAGCCTATTATCTTTACATCCTTCAATGATGACAATCACGGCGGCGACACCAATAACGATGGAAGTCTTTCCAGCCCCGCTCCGGGAGATTGGGACAAAATAGCGTTAAACCCAGGCGAATTGCGATTATTTAATTATTGCAATTTTTATTACGGCGGTGGAAATAGCCAGAGTTATCCATCGGTAGTACGAGTCATCCCTGGTGACAATGAAGTTTGGGTTCCGGTAACGGTCACGGATTGTATTTTTGCCCACAATATTGATGGCTTAGATGCCTATGGGGTTGCCGAAGGGAGCACAATTGCCAAAAACTCTTTTTATGCCAACGATGGCATTCCTCTAATCATCAATACCAATGTAGATATCGATGACTCTAACCTCTTCACCGGTTTCAGTGAGGGCGAAAATGCCAAAAACGGTATTTGGGTCGCCAGCTGGTTAATTGATGCTCCGCGCCGCTGGGAGGAAACCGAAGTGCCCTTTGTCATAGATCGGATAAGCAATGTAACCGTAAAAACTACAGGTTCTTTGTACCTAGGTGACAATGTTGCTCTTAAATTCGGCAAGGACAAAACCCTTTTTCAGAATGATAACATATTTAATTATGACGGACCTGGGGTCGTTTTCACCTCGCTAAAAGATGACACCGTCAAGGGTGACACCAATGGGGATAACTACAGCACTGGTGAAATCGGCGACTGGAAGGCGATCACCAAGGAAGGCGAATACGGAACGTACAAAAACTACAAAACCTGGCCTAACATCTTTTACGACTCATATGCTCATCCCGCTCGCGAGAACTAACGGGGAGGTTTTTGCTATGCGACGTAAGCTTTTTAGTGCACTGTTGCTCTTTTTCATCCTCACCCTATTATTAGCGGGCTGTGGAGGCGGTAGCACCAGCGACCGTAATAAAGACACGAACCAGCTACCGGAGTTAACCATACTTACACCCCCTGGAACGGCCGTCACAGCTCGGACTAACCGAACTTATGAGTTCTCGGTAGCAGCTACGGATGCCGACGGCGATAGCCTTAGCTTTGTCTGGAAACTCGATGGCGAACCCCTGCCTGGAGCCAAAACCGCCAAGTATTATCTGACCCCGACAAGCACGGGACAGTGTGTCCTTCAGGTCGTAGTTTCTGATGGTAAGGGTACGAGCTCGCATAGCTGGACTGTGACAATTATCGACGAAAGTACAAATAATCCTCCGGTCATCTCCGTAGAAACGGATTATAGCAAGGTAATTACTGGAGAGCAGATAGAGTTTCGAATTACTGCTACTGACCCAGATGGTGACCCGCTTACTTATTCCTGGATGGCCATGAGCGGAAGCACTATCGGTCCAATTGATGAACCGAGCATGATTTGGAAAGCCCCACAGTTGACCCACACGGACCAGATTAGCGTCACCGTTTCAGATGGCATAGAGTATACCAGCCACACTTGGGAAATTCACGTAAAGCCACAAGTAGTAGTGGATGACATTACCCAGCCCACAACCTGGTACGGTGATCGAGTATACCTAGTAGATGCCGGTTCACGCCCCTGGATTAAAGTGTCTAGTTCACTTACCATCGAACCAGGTGCAATTATTAAATTCCTTAAAGGTGGACTCACGGTAGAAGAGGGCGGTTCTATCTATGCTGCAGGTACCATCGACCGGCCAATAATATTTACATCCTACTGGGATGACAAATACGGCGGTGATACCGATGGTAGGCAATCCCTCGATAGGCCTGAGCCCGGCAGCTGGGAAATGATCAATTTAAAATCCAGTGAATGGCAAAATTTTGAGTACTGCACATTCCGTTATGGTGGAGGCTATCCGCAAAAAAACGTCGATTCGGTGCTTCGCGCCAACAATTACCCCGGTCCCGAGGTGCCGTTAACAGTTTCTAATTGTACCTTTGCCTACAATATTGATGGTTTAGATGCCGGTTCAGCTGCAGAAGGCAGCACCATCACTGATAATGTTTTTTACGCTAACGAAGGCATACCCTTGGGAATCAGCACACTAATAGACATCGATGATTCAAACGTCTTTCATGATCCGGCAAACTCTTCAATTACGAACAAGAAAAACGGGATTTGGGTCAATCGAAATAAGATTAGTACAGCCCGTAAATGGGAAGAATCTGAGGTGCCTTTTGTGATGACTATCTTTGTCGACTACGAAATACTTCCTGGTGGCTTTCTCTACCTTGGGAATAACGTCGCACTCAAGTTCGGATACTACCCCACCAATGATAGCACCTTATATAAGCAAAGCAATCTCTCGCAGGGTGTCGGAGTAGTATTCACCTCTTTAAAAGATGACACGGTTAAAGGTGATACCAACGGAGACCAAACTGCAACTTCGGCAGCAGCCGGCGACTGGACGGGTATTTGCGAGAAAAAACCCGATGGATCCCGAGTCTTCGAAACCTGGCCCAACATCTTTTACGACTCATATGCTCATCCTCGGCGCGAGTAATAACGGGGTATAGCTGTGCGACGGGAGCAATTGCCCCCGTCGCACTTGGCTAACTGTACCCGTCTCGATACTAGAAGTGAAGACCTATTGTTAACTGGGTTACTTCCCAATCCGGGATAAACACAGCATCGACAAAATATCCATCACACTCATATCCGCCGCCAAACATTGCCGTTTCCTGGTAAAAGCCGCCACGTATCGTCCAGTTGTCGTCGATATAGTATTCGCCGCCAAATTGGAAGTCCCGGTGATCCTTATGATTGGCAGCATAAACATCAAATGCAACCGTAAATTTATCGGTTACATAAGCAACTGAAGGACGAAAGTTTTTCAGGTATGGGTTGTTTTCATTTTCTCCGTTAATGTCTTGGAACAAGAAACCAAAACGCAAGTTATCCTTACGATACTGTGCCGATAAATCTAGCCCTGTAGTCTGGTCATCTAACATTACCACATCGCCTGTAACGAGATCCACCACGGACACTGCCCAGTTTACCTTGCGATAAGCCCCACCTACAGCCAAATTTTCATCAATTTTATAACCGAAGGCAAGCGTATGCCAATCTTGTAGCCCATAGTATAAAGTCGTGACACCATAACCCACGGTTAATTGGTCATTTACTCGACTGATCCCACCGGTAAAACTGTTATAATTTACATCATTTTGCGGAGTCGAATATGTCCCGCTAAATTCGAAATCGTGTTCTGAAAAGGCAAGCCCGGCCTGGTTCCAGTAAATCGCCAATACCCCATCCGCAATCGCCGTATAAGCTCCACCCATACCAAGAGCTTCTGCACCATAACAGGCCAAAGCTGATCCACTAAGACCCAAAACCATAGAAATTGCCACTAGTAAATTTAGTGTTTTTTTCAACCAAAACTCCTCCCGTGAAAAATCGATATTGTTACATTATCCATCTAACAATATTTTCCTTTTATGGGAGGGTTTTTCATCGCGGGTTTTTACTTTTTCCTGATCTCCTCCGGGATCAAATCACCGACTTTCGCCTTGGCTACCCCAACATAGGTATCCGCTGCTCCGTAGTAGACCAGGATCTCATCGTCATCTTCAAGCAAGTCGGTATCGCGGACGGGTACCGCCCCACAGGTAAAGACGACATTTGGCACCCAGACCTGCCCGCGCACACCCTTCTCATACTCCTCCTCCGGAGCCAGTATGGTGTTCGGCGAACGATACAGCAGATTGCCTGGGTCATCCAGCGACACCAGCATTACTCCCAAACTATAGCGAATTGCATAGTCGACTCCGTGATAAATCAGCAGCCAGCCATGGCGCGTCTTTAGCGGCTGAGCCCCTGCACCGATCTTGATCGCATCCCACAACATCCCATACCGCGGTCCCATCACGATCTTGTGCGGCGCCTTCGGCCACGGACACACAATTTCATCTGCGTAAGACAGCCAGATGCTCGGCGCAACCCGGTGATACATCGCATATTTTCCGTTGATCTTCTCTGGAAAGATGATCGCGTCCTTATTGGGAAAATTCGGGAAGGTCATGCCATGACGATGCCATTTATCCCACCGCCGAGCCAGAAAATCTTCGACACTGATCGAAGCAATGGCGATCTGCGGCACAACTAGATCGTACGCGGTATAGGTCATATAAAGCCGGTCACCGATCTGCACAACCCGCGGGTCTTCACATCCAGCAGACTCCTCCGGGATCTCCGGAACAAAGATCGGCTCTGGCAACCGTTCGTCAATATGCATCCCATCCCGCGTAATCGCCAAGCCAATCCGGGAAATCGAATCTTTACCAAAGGCCCGGTATAGCAAGTAGATCTTGCCGTCGAGTCTGATAGCGGCGTTATTGAGCACATAAGTCGACTCCCAGTCGTGTTCCTTAATCGGGCTTAAAATCGGATTTCCTTCAAATCTGACCAGTTGTCCGGCCTCCGGATAAACCACCTGCTGAACATAGGTCTCTTCAAACAATTCCTTGGGATCATGCTGGACCGGCCATAAAAACTCGGCCAAATCCGCCGACTCATTACCTCTGGCCATCAAATCAACTATCATCTCGTCGATGGAGTCTTTCTCCTCCAAGGCTGCATTAGCGCGCACGAGAATTTCGCGCGAAAACCAGTCCCGCTCGACATGCAAAGATAGCGGGCCAGGAACGCCTTTGCCGCCCCGATAACTGTAACTGGCCCAAGTCCATATCGACATGGGCACAAACTGCCCGTCGCCCAAGGTAACCGCCAGCGGATAGACCTCCAAGGCCAGTACCAAGTCTTCGCAAAAACGTCGATACTCCGGATCAGCCGATTTTTCTCGCAAACCGATGATCGCCTCGCGTAGCTGGGCGGTAAACATTTGATGAATTTTAGCCTCAAAAATATTGTGCGCGGCAAAAAGGGCATTGCCCCAGTGTCCTTCCAGGCTATTAACGACTTTGGCGACAAAGTCTCGCTTGCGACCGGCGGCAAACTGCTGCCAGATTTTGCTGAAGACCGCCGCTTCAGTCATACTTTTGCAGACTACGGTCAAATAACGCAGAGTACGGTACTCGCCGCCCGAATGTTTGGCTAAATTGGTCAGGACGATGACGCCGGCCAACCTACTTAGTTTCGTAGTCTCCCGCATTTCACTTGGGCCGTAGAAGAGAGTGTTGGGAACGACCACCGGCTCCAACTGCCTCTCTGTAAAATCGTCCACCGTGGTATTCTTTCTGACCCATGTCAAGATTCGCTTCAGATAGTCCTGATCTTCGACACAATATGCCAGAGCAAATGCTTCACGCGGCTCCAGTTTGGCGATCAGCTGTTTGATCGTTTTACACTCATATTTGGTCAGCACGTGAACCGGGGGATTATCGATTAAAGCACGGACAATTGCCTCATCGGTGAGTGCCAAGATCGGAATTGGTTGGGCCAGGTCAAACAGGATGCGGACATTACGTTCACATCCATCGAGCGTAGTGAAGTTGCCGGGTAGCAGGTGTTCTTTGGCTCTCCATTCGAGCGAGTACATGAAATCGGTGATCTCAGCAACAACTCTGGACGAGGGCGCATCCTCGGTCAAGCCGAAGCGCTCTGTGCAAAACGCAGCAAAACGCTGGCGATAATCTCGCAGCAGATGTTCGTAAATCGGAATCAAGCTCACTGTCCGGCCGGATGAAGAGGTAACCTCCTGGGGCAAGGTCATCGGCACACCTGGAATAAACTCCCAAAACGCAACTTTGGGCAAAATCGGCCGACTAGACTCAGCCAAGCGCTCCCATTCGTCAATTAACCTGGCGCGTTGCCCGTGAAAATAACGGATCTGCTGGGTCGTTTCCTGGCTTACCAACAAGGCCAGCAAATTACGGTCTTGGGTCAGGTCAACATGGAGTCTCGATTGGACAGCATCTAAGTACAAGGCGGTATTAGCGCGCCGGCCATGCAACATTGAGATGATCGCATTAACCAGGTCATCTCGGGTATATTCCGCACGGAAAGTTATAGCCACAAGAAGGTGGTAGAGCACCTCAGTCCATAGCTCATCCGGGAAAGCATATTGCTCACGAGGGGCTTCGGCCAAAAAGTTAAGTTTGGCATAGACCTTCTCTGGCAGCACTTTCTTCAGCATACCGGCGGTTGAGGCGTTAAAGCCGTGGCGGAATTTCTGAAATGCTGCGGCAAAATCCGGTTTTTCCGCCACCATCAGCGAACAACACGGAACACCCACCGTCCCCGGGTATCTTAACACCTCACCTTGCCTGCTCCACAACTCATAGTGCTTAGCGATCTGGCGGAAGAGCGTCCGAATAATCTGGTGTGATACCACTTCTTGTTTACCATTAAAACGCCGATCCTGTTTTACCCCGAGGCTAGATTCACAGATGGGCAAATCATTGGCTAAGGCTGTAGTTACAATCCAGACCCCAATCCCATAGTGATAGACATCCTCAAACCAGGTGGAATCCTTGGCGACCAACTTATTAACTAGGTTATTGGAGAGTGCCATCTCATCGCCGAGCGGATCGGTAATATGATATCCGTAGGTCGCTGCAATCAGTGGACTGACGAGATTGACGGCCAGTCCATCCGTAAACGGATGGCGTTCAAAGCAACCGAGTGCCAGCTCATAGCCGGATTTGCGGATCGGATCCAATAATAGGCGCAACCAATCCTCACTTGCCCCATCTTGCAGCGAGGTCAGAAAATCCGCTTCGAAAATTGCCAGGTCGCCATGTAAGGTTGCAGCGATTTTTAGCAGGGCCTTGATCCCCCAGCCTTTACCTACTAGGTCAGGATGATCAAGCAAAAAGGCATAAGCCTGTGGCTCACCTGATAGGATCTTGGACTCAGCTAATCGGGCGATGATCCGATCTCCGACGAAGGTGCCGACGCATACAATCAAGGTGCGACATTCCGGACAATAGGCCTTTAAGCCCTGCTGCAAAGACTCGATCGCCTCCACTAGCGCATCTTCTTCGTTGTAGAATGGTATACCGATAACTATGTCGACCTCTCCATGGTGAGACAACTCTGCCAGATGCTCGGCCATCAGTTCGTCGAAAAGGTGCTCAACATCGTGAAGGTTAGTGGACATGACAATCTCCCTTATGACTAAATTGGTAAACTTTGTAAAACCTAGTTAAACGAACTTCGAGATAGTTTAGGTTTTTCCTCTTCTATTATAATTTAGTCATAACCGGAGATAGTGTGTCTTAGACATGCTCGCCCATTAAGCTGTCCTCGTCCAGATAAGTAAACGTGGACAAATTTTCCTGTTTTTTGTCCACGTCTTTATAGGTGCCGTGATAAGGTCATTTAGTCATAACTCCTATTATCCCTCAAACCGTGTTATGAGGGTTTTATACTGTTCGGGGTCTTTTTCACGAAGCGAATCAAAAACGGGATCCTGCTCTATGTCTGAAACTGCCACTGGGTTGCGCTCTAAACCCTCACGAAGATACTTCAAAGCTAACTCTGTTTTATCAATTTGAGCATAAACCCGGGCTAAATCAAGGTAGGGCTCAAATCGATCGGGGAAAAGGCTTTTAGCCTCAAAGAAAGATTCAATTGCCTCTTCGATTTTTCCGATCGCCAAAAACTCATACCCGAGCGCGGTAAAGCCATTAAATGCCCGTGGATTTATTGCCAAAGCAGCCTCAAGTAGTGCAATTGCCCGCTCGTGATCTCCCATAGCGGAAACCGCATAGGCGCTGGAAATTTTCTGAAGAGCTTCCTCAGTAGTACTCAGCCTTCGATATAACCGTTCTTCAATTTCAGCTAGATACGTCTTGACCTTTTCCTCAACGAGGCGATCAGCTCGGTGGAGGTTATACCAGCCATAAATAGCTAAAACTAATCCCGACAGAGTCAGCGCGATTCCTAACGCAGTGAGAATGTAGTTAAGCCAATCTAATGACATTGGTATTCCTCCTACCTTAAAAGTACCACGTTTTAGAGAACTTTCCTGCCGGAGCAAGATAAGGTTCATTTCGTCCTAAAACTTGTAGCTCAAGCCTCCTCCGATCGCCGTTGCCTCTATTGCGGCAAATTCTTTCAGACCATATATCCTCAGCTCAAGGTCATCAGCCAACTGAGTCGTATAGGACGGTATCAACAATAGGGTATCCTCCCGCGGAATAGTCACCAGAGAAACTGCGTACGTCGCACCTTTCCCCTGATTATAGCGGGCCGAAACTCCGGCGGTGATAGCATCCTCAGAGACCGCTTGATAAATGCCTAGCCCGGGCAGGCCAATATTCGCACCGGTATTGGACATCTCCCCTATGACCGCGAGGTTCTCATTCATGGGGTAATCAGCTCCGACTGCCCACCGTAGCACAGGATCGCTAGTTTCAAGGTGAGATAATGCGGCCTGCGCAAACCAGCTGGTTTCCGAACCTTTGCTGATCTGCAGCAAGGTCTGGAGGTTGTCTCCATCCGACTCTGCAGTAATCGCGCCAATAAAATCAACGTCATTGCTTTTTGTCGCGTATTTTACCCCGGTCAACCCCTTGCCATCGACCAGATGAAAAACCGAGAGTGGCAATTGACCAGCCACGAAATCCAATTTGATCCCCGAAAAACCCGGCGCCCTTCCCAGCTTGCCAGCTAACGGATCGGTCAATCCGGCAAAAGGATCAGCTGGATTATAGAATGTCCCAGCTCCCCAACTCAAGGCTTGCCGGCCAACAACTAAGGTATAATGAGGACGATTTACTTTAAGATATATACGACTCAGCTCCACCAGAGAAGTGCTTCCATTATTGGCCAGCTGGTGTATATCAGCTTCGACCTCGGCAGAAATCCCATCTGTCACAGATGCGCTCATCAGCAAATTGAGCTGACCAAACCCCTGCTCACTAAAGGGGGACCCTTCGAGCCAAAATGCCAGATAATCAGTCTGGACCTTTCCCCGCCAGACGACTTCCCCTGCCCCCGCCGGCAAACCCATAGCAAAGATAATAGTGAGTACAATCAATACAACTGAGGTTTTAGCCTTGTTTCCAACCATTTCCACTGCTCCTCTTCGATTAATTGCCCTAAATAACCTTAATTGATTATTTTTGAGAATCCAAGGCATTCCCCTTTGTGTAACCTTTTCCAGTCCGACCACGGTGCCTTTAATATTCTGCCAAAGGTTGGTATAGTAAGGTTAACAAACTTTGAGAGGCCAAATCGCAGGTCTCCGATGAGGAACTCTACTCGATTATCCCAACCGGCTTGGACGATATCAGGAATTTCCTCCGTCAAATCAGAGACTTTCTTGCCACCGTTAGCAACTGACTACCATACAATAGGGTCAGGAGGTGGCGACAAATGCACAAGATTCAAGCCCTGCCCTTGCCCCCAAAAGCACTTAACCTACAAGGTATTAGCCCGAAACAGATTGAGCCTCATTATTCTGATCTATATCTCGGCTATGTAAATCGCATCAACCAAATCCGTGAAATGCTTAGGGAAGGCGCAGACAATCCGTTGGTTTTTCGGGGTCTCAAAGTCGAAGAAACCTACAACCTTGATGGTGTTAAACTGCATGAAATGTACTTTTACAACCTCAGCCGTAAGGGAGGTAAACCAGATCCAGCCCTTCTGGAGGTGCTGCAGGATAATTTTGGCTCTTATAACAATTGGCTACAAGATTTTATCAACACCGGGATGGCTGCCCGCGGCTGGACTGTGCTGGCCTATGACCCCAGAGATAATGGGCTGCATCACTTTTTGTTGGATGCCCACAACGTCGGCGTAATTTCTGATTGGATTCCCCTATTGGTACTAGACGTGTATGAACATGCCTATTACATTGATTTTGGCACCGCCAAACGAGCCTACATCGATGCCTTCATCAATAATATCGATTGGCAGGTTGTAAACGCGCGTTTTCAAGGCATTGGCCTGAGCAAGCCTGCTATTAGCTCTGAACCAGAACAGAATGGCTGAAAATGAGTAGGGGCTCTCGTGATCAGAGCCCTACGCCTCTTTTTCCGTCATCTCCGGCTCAACCAGGTTAGGTTTGGTAACCACACTGGCGCGCCAGTTTCCTTTGAAGAAATATAGAGTGGATAAGGTTAACCCGATGACCGGGCTAACCGCAATTCCGATCCAGATCCCCTGGCTGCCCCACAGCAGGGAGAGATATTTGGCCAGTGGGATTCTGATAAACCACAGGGCGATTAAGGTAATTAGCATTGGTGGAATAGT
>CAZAAT010000016.1:0-37236 GCA_964483175.1 uncultured Bacilli bacterium | reverse complement strand
GTGATGATCGCCATGGTCACTTTCTATTGGATGAACTATGCCCGCTTAATTAGGGGAAACATCTTGGCGGTCAAAGAAGAGGAATATATTAGTGCGGCCAAAGCCAGCGGTGTTAAGGATTGGAAGATCATTATCCGGCATGTCCTGCCGAACACGATCTTTCCGGTGCTGATTCAGGCCTCGATGAGCCTGGGCTCCGTGGTTATCACCGCCTCTAGCCTGAGCTTTTTGGGTGTTGGTGCCCCGGAAGGTTATGCTGACTGGGGTCAGATGGTCAGCTTTAGCCGTAACTGGCTCTTGGGCGTACCCGGTGATCCGCTGCACTATTGGTATACGGTGGTCTATCCCGGCACGGCGATGATCTTGTTCGTCCTGGCGTGGAACCTGATCGGTGATGCCTTTAGGGATATTCTTGATCCCAAGCTCCAGGCTTAGTGCTCACCTATTTCAATCTGCGTAGATAGCCGACCGCTCTGGTCGGCTTTTTCTTTTGGCTCTAGATACAGTATGATATACTACATGATGGAGAATATTTGTTCGCTCTTGGAGGATGAGTTATGCCTGATTTTCAGTTAGTATCTTCCTATATTCCGCGCGGCGATCAGCCCAAAGCCATCGAGCAGCTTGAGGCCGGTTTCAAGAGCGGTATGCGGGAGCAGACTTTATTAGGTGTAACCGGCTCCGGCAAGACCTTTACCATCGCAAACTTGGTAGCTAGGCTCAACAAGCCGACTCTGGTGATAGCACATAACAAAATCCTGGCAGCTCAGTTGTGCAGTGAGTTCCAGGAGTTTTTTCCGCATAATGCGGTACACTATTTCGTCAGCTACTACGATTATTATCAGCCAGAGGCCTATGTACCTCACACCGATATCTATATCGAAAAAGATGCAGCGATCAATGACGAAATCGACCGTCTGCGCCATGCGGCGACCAGCGCCCTCTTCGAACGGCGAGATGTCCTGATTGTGGCCAGTGTCTCCTGTATCTACGGTCTTGGGTCACCAGAGGATTATCAGGGGATGACCCTATCGCTTAAGGAAGGAGAGACCAGCGAGCGCGACAAGATCTTGCGCCGCCTGGTAGGGATCCAGTATGTGCGCAACGGTATTGGCTTTAGTCGCGGAACTTTTCGGGTGCGGGGTGACGTTATTGAAATTATCCCGGTTTATAGTGATAATGCCATTCGAATTGAGTTCTTTGGCGATGATATCGACCGGATTCTAGAAGTCGATGTGCTCACCGGTGAAATTTTGGGGGAACGGGATGATGTCACTATTTATCCGGCCACCCACTTTATTACCAGTGAGGACAAGATGCGCCGGGCGATCGCTTCGATCGAAGCCGAACTGGAGGACCAATTAGCTGAGTTTCGTCAGCAGGGTAAGCTCCTTGAGGCTCAGCGTTTGGAGCAGCGCACCCGCTTTGACATCGAGATGCTGCAGGAGCTGGGTTACTGCAAAGGCGTGGAGAATTACTCACGCCACTTGACCGGCCGAGCCCCCGGTGAGGAACCGGCTACGCTCTTGGATTACTTTCCAGACGATTTTCTGTTGGTAATTGATGAGTCTCATGTCACGGTACCCCAGATCGGGGCGATGTATGCCGGCGATCGTTCGCGCAAAGAGACCTTGGTCAATTATGGCTTTCGCTTACGATCTGCCTTGGACAATCGGCCTTTGACCTTTGAGGAATTTAGGCGCCATATCAACCAGGTGGTCTATGTCTCGGCGACCCCGGCCCAGTATGAGCGCGACCACTCCGCGCAAGTAGTTGAACAGATCATTCGGCCAACCGGGCTGGTGGACCCGGAGATCGAGGTCAAACCGGTCAAAGGCCAGGTTGATGATTTGATCGCCGAGATCCGGGAACGGATTAAATTGCAGGAAAGAGTTCTCGTGACGACCCTAACAAAAAAGATGGCCGAAGATCTAACCGAATACCTCAAGGAAGCCGGCATTAAAACCCGATATATGCATTCGGAGATCACCGCTTTGGAACGGGTGGAGATTGTACGGGGCTTGCGCTTGGGTGAGTTTGATGTGCTAGTCGGAATCAACCTGTTACGCGAGGGACTGGACTTGCCGGAGGTTTCGCTGGTGGCGATCTTGGACGCTGATAAAGAGGGTTTTTTGCGTTCTACGACCTCTTTGATCCAGACCTTTGGCCGAGCCGCCCGGAACGTCAATGGAAAGGTCATCTTGTATGCCGATCGGATGACCGGTTCGATGCAAGCGGCTATTCAGGAAACCGAACGCCGCCGCCAGCTACAGTTGGCATTTAATCAGGAACACAATATTACGCCAGAGACGATTAAAAAAGAGGTCAAAGATATCGTTACCACCTACCGGCAAGCCGCTGAAGCGGAGGCCCAGCAAGAGCAGGAGGCTAAGCGCAGTAAGGTTGTCAGGATGGATGCTAGAGAACTAGCCAAATACATTAAACAATTGGAGAAAGAAATGCAACAGGCGGCCAGGGAGTTAGAGTTTGAAAAAGCTGCCGAGCTCCGTGATCAGATCATCGATTTACGTTCATGGCTGGCCGACTTGTAAACGAAGGAGAGAGTATGAGTACGGATAAAATCGTTATTCGTGGTGCGCGCCAGCACAACCTGAAAAATATTGACTTGGAGATCCCCCGCAACAAACTAGTGGTCTTTACCGGCTTAAGTGGCTCGGGCAAGTCATCACTGGCCTTTGATACCATCTACGCCGAGGGTCAGCGCCGTTACGTTGAGTCGCTCTCGGCTTATGCCCGTCAGTTTTTAGGTCAGATGGATAAACCTGATGTAGACTTTATTGAGGGTTTGTCGCCGGCTATCTCCATCGATCAGAAGACTACGAGTAAGAACCCGCGTTCAACTGTGGGTACAGTCACCGAGATTTATGACTACCTTCGCCTGTTATATGCCCGGATCGGACAGGTTCATTGCTACCGCTGTGGTAAACCGATCACCCAGCAAACCGTGGATCAGATGGTTGATCAGGTCTTAACTTTGCCCGAACGCACCCGGATCCAGGTCTTAGCCCCGATCATCCGCGGCCGCAAGGGGGAGTACCGTAAACTACTCGAAGATATCCGCAAGGACGGATTTATCCGGGTGATCGTCGATGGTGTGCAGTATGAGCTCGGAGCAGAGATCCCCATGGAGAAGAACAAGAAGCACGATATCTCTGTGGTAGTAGACCGGCTGATCATCAAAGAGGGGATCAATCAGCGCTTGGCTGACTCGATGGAAGCCGCTTTACGTCTCGCCGAAGGGCTGGTCCTGATCGACGTGATCGACGGGGACAAGCTGCTTTTTAGTGAGAAGTTTGCCTGCCCGGATTGCGGGATTAGTATCGAGGAACTAACACCGCGAATGTTTTCTTTTAATAGTCCGTATGGGGCCTGTCCAACCTGTGATGGATTGGGCTTTAGAACCGATTTCTCCTCTGATTTACTCCTCGACTTTGACTTGAGCGTTAAGGAAGGGGGGGTTCGACCCTGGGCCAATTCCGCCAGCAAGTGGTATGAGGGTATGCTGCAGGGCTTGGCCGATGGCTTTGGTGTCGATTTGAATGCGCCGATTAAGCAGTTGACAGAGGATCAGCTGGATTTATTGCTCTACGGTACCGGAGAGGAGAAGGTAGCCTTTACCTATCGGAATCGAAGTGGTCAGCGGCGCAAGTTCGCGGTGCCCTTTGAAGGGGTGATCCCCAATTTACGGCGCCGGTTGCGGGAGACTGATTCGGAGTACATCCGCGAAGAGTTGGGCAAGTACATGGTCAGCTCAGATTGTCCGGATTGCGCAGGTTCGCGATTACGATTGGAAAGTCGGATGGTGACCGTGGGCGGCCTAGCCATTCATGAACTCACCGCCCTCTCTGTGGTCAAAGCGAAAGAATTCTTTGATCAGTTAGAGTTGAGTGAGCGAGAACAGCTGATCGGGCGGCAAATTTTCAAAGAAATCAAGGAACGACTTGGTTTTCTGATCAATGTTGGACTGGGCTATCTGACCCTGGATCGGATGTCGGCTACCCTCTCCGGCGGCGAAGCCCAGCGGATTAGGTTGGCCACGCAAATCGGTTCGGGGCTGACCGGGGTATTGTACATCCTTGATGAGCCCAGTATCGGGCTGCATCAGCGCGATAACCATAAACTCTTGCAGACTTTATTCCGGCTCAGAGATCTGGGTAATACGCTGATCGTTGTCGAGCATGATGAAGAAACGATTCGCAGCGCAGACTATCTGGTGGATATCGGTCCCGGTGCCGGCCTTCACGGTGGTGAGATCGTGGCCTGCGGGAGTATCGAGGATCTGCAGCGAGCAGAAGACTCGATTTCCGGCCAGTATCTTAAGGGAACTCGCCGGATCGAGGTCCCGGCCGTGCGTCGGCAACCCAATGGCAAGTCTCTGCGGATTTTGGGGGCAAGCGAACACAACCTGCAGAACCTCGATGTCGAGATCCCCTTGGGCATCTTCGTCTGTGTGACCGGGGTCTCCGGTTCGGGGAAATCAACGTTGGTCAACGAGATCCTCTATCGCGCACTGGCCCAACGCTTATACCGCTCGGCGGAGCGTCCGGGGGCTCATCGAGAGATTCAGGGCTTGGAGTATATTGATAAGGTCATTAATATCGATCAAGCTCCGATCGGGCGCACCCCACGCTCTAATCCGGCGACGTACACCGGCGTGTTTACCTTTATCCGCGAACTCTTTGCCTCTACCGCCGATGCTAAGGTCAGGGGGTACCAGCCGGGCCGGTTTAGTTTTAATGTCAAAGGTGGGCGGTGTGAGGCGTGTAAGGGTGACGGGGTTAACATCATCGAGATGCACTTCTTGCCTGATGTCTATGTACCCTGTGAGGTCTGTAAAGGGAAAAGGTACAATCGGGAGACCCTTGAGGTTCGTTATAAAGGCAAGAACATCAGTGATGTCCTGGATATGCAGGTAGAAGAGGCCCTGGCTTTCTTCGAAAATATCCCGCGGATTCACCGCAAGCTGCAGACCTTGTATGATGTGGGGTTGGGCTATATCCGTCTTGGCCAGCCCGCGACCGAACTTTCCGGCGGGGAGGCGCAGCGGGTTAAGTTAGCCACCGAGCTCAGCAAGCGTAGTACCGGCAAGACCCTATATATTTTAGACGAACCCACTACCGGCTTGCACATCTATGATGTTGAAAAACTGCTTGATGTGCTACAACGCTTGGTTGACGGCGGTGACACGGTCTTGGTGATCGAACACAACCTTGATGTGATTAAGACGGCCGACTACTTGATCGACTTAGGGCCTGAAGGCGGGGATCAGGGTGGTCGGATCGTGGCTAGCGGTACCCCTGAACAGGTTGCCGAGGCCCCCGGGTCCTATACCGGGCAGTATCTGCGTCAGTATCTGAATAGGTGAGGACGTGCCTGAAGAACGAATCCAGCGAATTAAAGAAAAACTAAAACGCGTACCGACTCAGCCAGGGGTTTATTTAATGAAAAACTCCGCCGCCCGGATTATCTATGTGGGTAAAGCAGTCTCACTACGCAACCGGCTGCGTTCTTACTTCACCAAGCTCGATCCGGGCCAAGTTAAAGTCCAGGCCATGGTCTCCCAAATCGAGGATTTCGACTATATTGTTACCGACACAGAGGTTGAGGCGCTCATTTTAGAGGCCAACCTGATCAAGAAGCACAAACCAAGGTACAATATTCTCCTCAAGGATGACAAGAGTTATCCATATGTTGTGGTTACCGACGAGACCTATCCACGGGTGATGCTGGTCCGACGGCCTGCCAGGGGGAGCGGGCGTTTGTTCGGCCCGTACACCGATGTCTCTTCGCTCAAAGAGACCTTGGCTTATTTACGGCGCACTTTCCCAATCCGCAATTGTCGCCATCGGTTTGACGAGGGACAGTGGCCGGATCGCCCCTGCCTTAACTATCACATCAAACGGTGTGTTGGCCCATGCACGCGTGAGGTCGATCCTGAGACCTATCAAGCGATGATCGAGCAGATTGTGCTAATCCTTGAGGGGCGAACAGATCGACTGGTCAAAGAGCTGCGGGAGCAAATGGAGGCAGCCGCGGCAGACTATCGTTTTGAGGAAGCCGCTAAACTGCGCGATCAGATTATGGCCTTAGAACGGATCGCAGCCAAGCAAAAGATCGTCTCGGAGCGTGGTGGCGATCAGGACATCTTCGGCACAGCCAGCTCTGAGGATGGGTTGGTTTGCATCAATGTCTTTTTTGTCCGTGATGGTCGTTTGGTCGGGCGCGAAAAATTCTTTTTGGATCAGGCCGGCGATTTTTCGCCCGGTGAGATTCTCGAAGCTTTCTTGCCCCAGTTTTATTTCGAAGCCAGTCTCTTTCCTCGCGAAGTCCTACTGCCGGAGACATTCTCTTCGCTGGCGGTGACCGAGGAGTGGCTCTCAGGCCAGGCTGGTTACCGGGTGTACTGCAAAGTCCCGCAGCGTGGGCTGAAACGGCAACTAGTGCAGATGGCGGTGGAAAATGCCGAAATTTACTTGGCCGAAGAACTTGGCAAGCGTAAACTGGAAGCAGAGCGGACTGCAGGGGCCCTGGTTCAGCTGCAGGAGTACCTGTCATTGCCTAAGTTGCCCTTCCGGATTGAAGCCTACGACATCTCCAACTTTCAGGGTACCGACACCGTTGGATCAATGGTGGTCTTTGAAGGTGGCAAGCCTAAAAACCGAGATTACCGTCATTTTACGATCAAAACTGTCGAAGGGGCCGATGACTTTGCCAGCATGGCTGAGGTAATTCGGCGGCGCTTTAGCCGCTTGGCCGACCTCCAGGAGCAGGACTCTTCGTTTAGCGCCAGACCTGATCTGGTTCTGATTGATGGCGGTAAAGGGCAGCTCTCCGCAGCGCTTGCGGCCATGGAAAGTGTTGGTGCCCCCGCTATTCAGATGGTCGGCTTGGCAGAAAAAGAAGAATTGCTTTTTGTGCCGGGGCGGCCGGACCCGATCAGGCTGCCCTTGGGCTCTTATGCCCTGCATTTGGTGATGCGGGTGCGCGATGAGGCCCATCGTTTTGCGGTAGCTTTTCACCGTAAATTGCGGGGTAAACGCACCCTGCGTTCGGTGTTGGATGAGATCCCCGGTATCGGCCCACGGCGCAAAAAAGCCCTTCTCACTGCTTTCGGTTCCGTTAGAAACCTGCGGAAACTAAGCGTGGAAGAGCTAATGCAAGTTGAAGGAATCACCCAGGAGCTCGCCGAGGCCATAGTTGAGCACTTATTGCTTTAGGCGTGGATCGAGAGCATCGCGCAAGCCGTCACCTAGCAGGTTAAATCCCAATACCGTTAGGCAAATGGCGATGCCAGGGAAGATCGACCACCACCATTTCCCGGAAAGCAGGTAGTCCTGGCCCATGGAGATCTCAAGCCCCCAACTGGGTATCGGTGGTTGGGTGCCAAAGCCGAGATAGCTCAGGGCCGCCTCGGTCATGATGATCGAGCCCATGCCCAGGGTGGCCTGGACGATAACTGGAGCGATAACGTTGGGCAGGATGTGGTGAAATATTAACCGGCGGTTCCTTACGCCAAGGGCGCGTGCAGCTTCCACAAATTCTTGATTTTTAAAGGCAAGAACTTGGCCGCGCACTACCCTGCCGATCGAAACCCAGGAGATCAGGCCGATCGCTACATACACTAGGGTTAGGCTCGGCGGCAAAAAGGCCACGACGGTGATGATAAACAGGAGAAATGGAAAGGCATAGATGACATTCATCAACCAGCTGATTACTTCATCGATCCATCCGCTATAATATCCGGCCAGCGCCCCCAATGCTGTCCCGATGATCACGGAAATTCCCATCGCCGCGATCGCGATTTGCAGCGAAACCCGTGAACCATAGATAACTCGGGAGAAAATATCGCGCCCGTAAATATCGGTGCCAAACCAGTGCTTCGTGCTGGGCGGTGCCAGTTGAGCCGTTTTTCCTTCTGTCCAAATTAGCTGTTCGGTCGGATCATACGTAGTGACATAGGGAGCTAAGATGGCCAGTAGGATCACGATGATTACGAGACCCAGCCCTAGCATGGCCAGTTTATTGCGGCGCAAACGAACCCAAGCATCATACCACAGGCCGTGTGATTTTGTCGTAGAAGGTGTGCTGACCTCTACAATCGGTGCATATTCCATAGAATCTACCCCCAATAAACCCATCCCTGGTTCTCATTCATATCTGATGCGCGGATCAAACAAGGCATAAGACAGATCTACCAAGATATTTGTAATCATAAAAATCAAGGCCATAAATAACACGGTGCCGCGCAAGACCGGAAAGTCCCGATTGGTGACGGCTTCGATCGAAAGACGCCCGAGGCCGGGCCAAGAAAAAATCTGCTCGGTGATGACCACACCACTCAGGAGACTAGCCATCTCGACGCCGATAATGGTGACCACGGGAACCATTGCATTTTTTAGAGCGTGTTTGAAGATAACTTTGGCATTATGCAGCCCCTTGGCCTTGGCCGTACAGATGTAATCTTGTCGGATCACCTCGAGCATGCTGGAACGGGTCAGCCGAGCAATTAGCGCCGCCGGCCGGACCCCGAGGGTAATCGCCGGGAGGAAGAGATAAATTAAGGCTCCGTCACCATAGCCTGTGCCGGGAATCCAGCCTAAAATGAGTACAAAGACCACGATCATTAGTAAGCCGACAAAAAAAGTAGGTGCGGAGATGCCTAAGAGAGCCAAGAGCATGCTCCCATAATCAAACCACGAGTATTGTTGGGTAGCGGAGATAATTCCTAAGCTCATACCCATGACCACGGCTACCAGTATGGCGGAGAGGGCCAACATGCCTGTGGCCGGTAGACGGGCGAGGATTGCGTCCGTGACCGCCATATTGTTGCGGTATGAGTATCCCAAATCAAGGGTGAGGGCGCCCTTGATAAAACTAACAATCTGTACCGGGAGAGGGTCATTTAGCCCCATCTCAGCTCGGATTTTGGCAATAGTCTCGGGGCTACCGCGTTGTCCCATCATGATGCGGGCGGGATCACCCGGAACGATGGTGGTGAGAATGAAGGTAACTATAATTACCCCAAGTAGTACCGGGACGGCGGCGAGCAACCGTTTGACCAGGTAGCGTCCCATGCAATATCACAGCTCCTTAGGATGACGGTCGGCAGGCCAGCAGCCCGCCGACCATCGGTGATTATCTGTTCAGACTTATAGATCTAGCCAGACGCTGCGGAATTTATTGGCGTATTGCCCGAACGAAGGTAGTTCGTAGCCGCGGACAAATGGGGCGACTTTTGAGAAGGTCGCATAGTGGTAGATGAAGACCCAGGGAGCTTCTTCTACCACGATCTGTTCGGCCTCTTGATAGTACTGGATCCGTTTGGCGGTATCGGTTTCCAGCCGCGCCAGTTTGGTCAGCTCATCAAAGCGCGGGTTGTTGAAGCGGGCATAGTTGCCCTGGGCGCCGATGTTTTCCGAATGGAGCAGGACATAGAGGAAGTTATCCGGATCTGGATAGTCCACGACCCAGCCCATCCTGAAGAAGCTGTATTCGCCTCTTTCGACACCATCGAGCAGGCTACCCCAGTCAATATTCTTCAGATTGAGTTTAATTCCGATTTGAGCGTACTGCGATTGTAATGCTTCAGCGATGCGTTTATGACCTGTATGCGTATTGTAATAGAAATCCACTTCGAGTGGGTTATTGGGCCCATATCCTGCCTCCGCCATCAACTGTTTGGCTTTTTCCGGGTTATAAGTGTAACCCGCCAGATCGGGGTTATAGGCCATCATGCCCGGCGGGAGGACGCCTTTGGCCGGAGAGGGACGGCCGTTGAGGACCAGATCGATGAGCACTTCACGGTTGATTGCGTAGTTCAAGGCTTGCCGGACGCGTTTGTCGTTGAATGGCGGTTTCTCGACGTTCATCCCGTAGTAATAGGTGCCGAGCTGCGGCCGTTCGTAGAAGACTCCGAGATTGGTGACGGCGGTTTTCAGACCGGTTTCCAGATTGATGGTCATTTTGGTCCCGCCGGCTTGCTCATAATAAGGATCATCCACATAGACTTGGTAGAGGTTGCCGGCTAAGAACTCGGTCCACTCGATATTGTGGTCGACGATGATCCGGTATTCGATGCCGTCGAGATAGGGCAGTTGATTGCCGTCCGCATCCTTCATCCAGTAGTTTTCATTTTTGGAGAGGACCACTTTACTATCTTGGACCCACTCTTCAAACTTAAAGGGACCGGTACCAACAGGGTGGAAGTTGAATTCCGCATGACCCCATTTTTCCACATCTTCGCGGGGTAAGATCATAAAGGAGTTGTAGCCGAGAATCGAGATGAACGGGGCAAATGGATAGCTCAGCTCGAATTGAACGGTGTATTTGTCTAGGGCCTTGACCCCGGTCAGGTCGTCGGTTATGTTATTGCGATAGTCATCATAACCCTTAATCATATCGACGAAATAGGCCCTTTCCGAGTTCACATCGATGTTACAGATGTGATTGAAGGTCCAGACTACGTCGTCAGCGGTCATTTCCCGTCCCCCGTTGGCGGTCGGCTTGCCGCCTTCGGTTGTGGCATGGAATCGCACGCCTTCGCGGAGCTTAAAGGTGAAGACCGTACCATCTTCATTGCTGGTCCAGGATTCAGCCAATAAGGGGACGATGTTGCCTTCATTGTCGATTTCGACCAGCGATTCAAAGATTTGATAGATTACCTCAGCTGAGGTGGTGTCGGTAGCATGAACGGGGTTTAAGTCAGGTGGGTTAGCGTTGAGGGCATCGCGCCAGATACCGCCGTATTTGGGTGCGGCCAGAACGGATGCAGTCAGCCCGAAAACTAACAACGCAGCCAGTAAAATTACGTAACTTTTTCTCATTTTCTAACCTCCTCAAATCTTTCTATGTAACTAACCTAAAACTAGTCCGATTTTTTTGTACCACCTCCATAACCGGGCGAAATAGCAAAAAATCCTGGCAGTAATAGGCATAAGTAGTACTTCGTTCCATTTAGGATGGGCGAAAAAGATAGAAAAGATACATAAGTCAGTGGAACAACTTGGACAAGTGTGGTATAATTTGGGAGGCGGCTCAACAGGGGGAGTTTGTGTTGATTTCACTCCGGCTTGAGGGTAAGATTGCCGCTGTCTTACGAAATCGAAATTATCTGTTGTTATGGCTCGGACAACTAATCTCATCTCTCGGTTCGTCATTTAACTCGGTTAGTCTATATTTCTTGTTGCTCAAAACCAGCGGATCCGCCGGTTCGCTTTTTGGCTTGTTCTTACTTAATGCCGTGGTCTACCTGGTTTGTGCTCCTTTTACCGGTGCGCTCATTGACTCGTGGAACCGGAAACGGACCATGATCGTTGCGGATTTGGCTAGAGCCGGCTTGGTCTTGTTGATTCCCTTTGCCGCTGAAATTTGGCAGATCTATCTGATCAGCGCATTTATTTCGTTTTTCACCCTTATCTTCGATCCGGCGCGTAATGCAGTGTTGCCGCGGGTTCTCGAGTCTCGTAAAGAGCTCTTGTTTGTCGGCAATTCTTTTATGACCACCAGTACCTCAATCGCTGAAACGCTCGGCTTTTTCACTGGAGGAGTATTTGTAGTCAGCTTTGGGTTTGCGGCAGCCTTTTATTTCGATGCCGCTACATTTGTCCTTTCCGCCTTGTGCATCTTGGCATTAACAGTCAGCACTCCAGCTGAGGAAGGCTCCACTAGGCTTCGAGCAATGGTAGCCGATTTTGGCCACAAGCTAAAGGAGGGACTGGGGTTAGTAGCGAATTCTAATCAACTACGTGCTTTGTTTAGCTATTATTTTCTGTTTTCACTCGCTTTTGGGGCCGGAAATTTCCTCTTTCCGATACTAGTAGAAGATGGTTATCGACTGGGTGCAGACGCTTTTGGTTATTTCTCGGGGACCATGACCTTAGGCTATTTGGTTGGCAGCTTTATCGTTGGGCCGTTAGGTGAGCGTTATAACCGGATTCACTTGTTCACGGCTGCGGTCTTTGGCGTTGGATTTTGCATCGTCTTACTCGGATTTAGTTCTAGTTTTGCTTTGATGCTTCCGTGGGCTTTTATCATCGGACTGTTTAATCCGGTTACCGTAGTCTTCTCCCGGGCTTTTATCCAAGAACAAATAGTCGAGGAGCAATTGGGTCGAGCTTTTAGCATTTTTTCACTGGTCATGCAGGTGGGGATGATGTCTTCACTGGGATTGGCTTTTGGTCTGTTACAAGTGTTTGGCATTCGCCAGGTCGTCGTAGTGCTGGGCTGCTTAACTATCTTGGTAGCGGTTGTCGGGCCGACTATTACTAATCTGTCGCGGACGACCGGGTGTGCTGAAGGCACAGAATTGCCCCGCACTGGATAGAATAAGGGTGCGAAGATTGATGGAGGAGGAGTAATCATGCATGGGTTGCTGTTGAGGTGGTTGGTTAATGCCATCGCGTTGTTATTGACCACCTTTTTGGTGGATGGAGTCCGGCTTTCCGGTTTTGGTTCTGCCCTGTTTGCCTCGGCCATTCTGGGTATCGTCAATGCCATGGTTAGGCCGGCGCTGCTTTTTTTAACTTTGCCGTTTAATATAGTAACCCTTGGGTTATTTACTTTTGTCGTTAATGCGCTGATGTTATTACTTACCGCCAGTGTAGTTTCTGGCTTTAACATCACCGGGTTCTGGGCTGCATTTGTTGGAGCCATTGTGCTTTCAATTGTCAGTGCCATCATCACCGCTTTGGTGACCGACTAACTAACACTTGTCATACTGGGAGTTCGAGCCATTTTTGGTTACCAGGACACAGAAAGACCAATAGATTCAAGGGTTTAAGCTGCAGGAACACGAGTTTAGGCGGAGAATACATATAGCGTCGAAGCAATACACACAAATTTTTTTCAGCACCTTGATAACTTATATAAGTAATAAGATTACAAAGCTTTATCTCCGTAAACGGTACGGTATGAAAGGAGGTGTACGTCCCCATTAGGCTGTACCGGGCGGATGATAATATACTGCAGCATTTATGAAGTACTGAGTGGGGAAGACAGAAAGGTAAGGTAACTTGGAGACTTACGGATCCGGATTCCCCCCGCACTAAACATCGCAATCTTTCGTCGCAGCAATTATCGTACCTTGATCGCAGCTAATTTGTAGCAATAACAAACCAACACACTCTAAACACACTACACAATGTACTAAGGGGGATAACACTCAATGAAAAAACTAGCTGTTGCTTTATCTGCAGCATTGGTACTAGCTCTCGGCGTTCCTGCCATGGCCGCTAGCGGTCTGACGATCGACGGTGAGCTGGGTTCTGACTTCCGGTATGACAAAGACGGAGTATTAGGTCAGAGCTACTTCGATTTCAACGTAGCACTCGAGGGTGAGGGTGGAGACTCTGTCAAAGCCGTCATCAAATTGACACCATGGTCCATCGGTAACGTTAAGGTTAAAGATGACGAAGCTCAGGGCATGGTTTGGGACAAGGCACCTCTAGCTGACTGGTCCGACAAACAGGAGAAAGAGTTTGGCTTGACTGTCGACAAGGCTTATCTCCAGGCTAACGGTTCCTACTGGAATGGCGGTCCTGAACTGACCACCACTATCGGTGACATCTCGCTTGACCAGAGCGACTATGTTGCTGGTCGTAGCGCTAAGGGTGTTATGATTGAGGGTATTGGGCTTGGCCCGGTTGCTGCTGAGGCTTTCGCTACCTTCAATGCTGGCAGCCCTGAACACCTTGGTCTGTCTGCCCGTGGCGACCTGCAGTTCGCTGAAGTTGGCGGTACTGTAGTTCGTTTGGACAACGGTAAGGTTGAGTTCGCAGTTGACGGTTCTACCCAAATTGCTGGCGTTGACATGAGCGCAGAGTACGCTCAGGATGCTGACAGTGAGATGGCCTACAAAGTTCGCGGTAGCGTTGAGCCGATCGAAGGCGTAGTCCTCAGCGGCGGATACCGTGGTGCGGATGAAGGTTTCGAACCTGCAATGCACCTCAAAGACAAGGCAAGCACTTACGATAACGAGTGGGACAAAGTACACGACCGTAAGACCGGTTTCGACGTAGCCGTTGAGACCACCCAGTTCGGTACCGACTTGAAGGCTTCCTACGACGATCCGAAGAAACAGGCTAAGCTCGAAGCCAGCCGTCCGTTTATGATCGGTAAACTGGCTGTTAACGGTGAGTACGAAGGTACCTACAAGATCGATTCCAAAGAGATGACTCACGAGATCAGTGCTAACACCACTCTGAACGTGATTCCGCAGCTCGAGAATGTTACTCTCGAAGGTGGCTTGACCATCGCTGACAACGCGATCAGTGAGTACAACGCTGCTGCTAAGTACAGCGCTCCTAATGGCATCGACTTCGGTGTCCACTACGAGAAGGCTGATGGAGAGGAAGCTGAGATCTTCGGCACCGCTGGCGTATCCGTTAAGTTCTAAGCTCCCACTGGAAAAAATGAATAACCACGACAAAGGGTCCCGGAGACGGGGCCCTTTTTTCTCTGGGACTGTTTTGATCTGCTCATAAGAGGAAACCTATTAGGAAAAGACAAAATAGTATAGGGTGTATTGATTTGCATATTTTACCATCAAGGAGGGGCTGGCGTGGTTGATTTAGACAGTGTGCAGATCTTGGAGAAACTGTCCAAAGATCCGATGGCTGAGGCGATTTATCGTTTGCCCGAGCAGATTATCGAAGGCTGGGAGGTTGCGCTTCCAGATTTGAGCGCAATTCCGAGCCCAGATAGCGTGGTTATCGTCGGTATGGGCGGTTCGGCCATCGGCGGAGATCTCGTCAGAGTATTGGGGCTTGCTGAAACTACCGTTCCGGTCAATGTAATCCGTGATTATTCGCTTCCGGCTTTTGTCGGCACAGGCTCACTGGTTATTGCTGCAAGTTATTCCGGTAATACCGAGGAGACACTCAGCGCTTTTACCCATGCTAAACTGGCTGGAGCTCATTTAATTGCGATCTCTTCGGGTGGGAAACTTGAAGATCTCGCTGCCGAGTGGCAGATTCCTCATATCAAGATCCCGAGCGGTCTACAACCCCGGGCAGCCCTGGGTTATTCGATGTTTCCACTCCTGAAGATTTTTTCGCGTTTGGGACTGATCAAGGTTTCGCAATCAGAGATCGAGTCAGTGACCAAGCTTCTCAAAGAGTTGCGGGAGGAGTTTAAGCCCGAGGTCCCGTCCGGAAAAAATGGGGCAAAAATTGTCGCTCTAGCACTGGAAGGACTTATTCCGCTCGTCTATGGTTCAGAGCCGCTACTGGGACCTGTAGCCTACCGTTGGAAGACGCAAGTAAATGAAAATGCCAAATCGGTCATTTTTAATAGTACCTTACCCGAGCTCGACCATAATGAAATCAACAGCTGGACTGCCCAACCAGGGTTATCTAAAAAGATCGGGGTCGTGATCCTGCGAGATTCGGAGGAAAGCCCGCAGATGCGTAAGCGCATCGATGCTACCAAAAAGTTGATTGAGGAGGATGTCGGTGCGATTATCGAGGTGCATAGCCGGGGCAACTCGAAGTTAGAAAGAATGCTTTCCCTAATTTATCTCGGCGATTACACGAGCTTGTATCTTGCAATGCTAGTTGAGGCCGATCCAACTCCGGTGGAGATTATCGAAAAACTAAAGAAAGAATTGGCCAAATGAACTCATGGCGTTTCGGCATCGATATCGGCGGGACCAAGACGGCGGTGGCCGGTGTCTCCGCCGCAGGAACGGTCAGACTAAAACGAGTTTTTCCGACTGAACCTGCTCTAGGCCTAGATAATTTTTTGGCGAGGTTGCGCCAGGTTTATCTGGAGCTTCTGGCTGACAGTGGGGTTCGTCGTAACCCGTCAGGGGTGGGGGTTGCCGCTCCTGGGCCGTTGGATTTAGCTAGGGGGATAATGCTCGATTCCCCCAATTTGCATTGGGGGGACTTCCCCCTGGTGGACAGGCTGGAGCAAACCTTGCAAACCGAGATATTTCTGCAAAATGACGGCAATGCCGCTGCTTTGGGTGAGTATCTTTTCGGGGCAGGCAAGGGCAGTCGCTGTATGATTTATATTACTATGAGCACTGGTATTGGTGGCGGGGTGGTCATTGATGGCAGGCTGTTTTCGGGCTCTAGTGGAAATAGCGCCGAATTTGGGCATCTGACCTTGGTCCCCGGGGGCGAAAAGTGTGGCTGTGGGAATCGAGGCTGTTGGGAGGCTTACGCTAGTGGGACTGCCTTGGCATTGATCGGGCAGCAAGTGAGGGGGCACGAGGTCTCCGCACGGGATATCGGTCTCGCTTGGTCGGCCAATGCTACCTGGGCGGTAGAGATAATAGAGCAAGCAGCCCGTTATTGTGGGCAGGCGGTAGCCATAGTTATTCAGAATTTCGATCCCGATTGCCTTGTTTTTGGCGGCGGAGTCTCCTTGGGATTGGGTCAGAGGTATCTAGAGCTGATTTTTTCGGAGGTTAAACAACATTGTTTAAACTTTCGGGTCCACCAACCAGAGTTTAAGTTGGCGGGTCTAGGTGATAATTCCGTCCTTGTCGGAGCAGCGTTTCTCCCGCCTAGCTAATTTAGGTAATGGGAGGTATTATCGCTTGAGATGCGAAATCATTTAAAGTGATTTTGTGCTAGGTCTGTCGTTAATTTTGAGAAATTGGGTGGTTTTTGATGATTGAATTTGCCCAGAAATTTAGTGCTGAGGCTGGATCGATTCGAGAGGTTCGCCTGCGTTTGGCGAGCCTAATGGATCAAGTTGAAGCCCAGCTAGCTAAGATACTCCAAGATGAGGATCTGTTATTAGCAAAAGTTTATAGTCCATTACAACGCCAATCGGGGAAACGTCTCCGGCCACTCATAGTACTGTTATCTGCTGAGTGTTTTACCGATGACCTGGCTCAAGCGGTCAAAGTGGGCGCTTGTGCGGAGATGGTTCATAATGCGAGTTTGATTCATGATGATGTTGTTGATCGCTCTAGTCTGCGACGGGGTATGGCCACCCTCAATAGCACCTGGGGAAATAAAATTGCCGTGCTTGCCGGGGATAGTGTTTTTACGCGGGCCCTCGATCTGCTTATTGACCAAAGAAGTTTTCGCCTGCTCAAATCGATGACTCACATGTTTTCGCAGATGTGCGATGGTGAGATCTTGCAGGTCTTAAATTATTATAATGCCGATGTGACCCTTGAAGATTATATCGAGCGCATCAAACGCAAGACCGCGCTATTTCTCGCCTTTTGCGCTGAAGCCGGTGCGGTTGTCGGCGGGGCTACTGAGGACGAGATCATAGCGCTAACCAATTTTGGACTCCATGTTGGCCTAGCTTTCCAGGTAGCCGATGATTTACTGGATTTTGTGGGGGACCAGAGCAAGGTTGGGAAACCGGTCTGTAGTGACTTGCGGGAGGGCAATGTCACTTTGCCGGTGATTCACGCGCTACAGACTAATTCCGGCCCGCAGATCAGAGCAATTATCGAAGCAGATGAGATTACCGAACAAGATATCGAGGTCATTCTGGAGTTGTTAAATAAAGAGCAGTCTCTGGACTATGCTTATTCGGTCGCCCAACGGTATGTTGATGAAGCCATCTCCTATTTAGATGTTATTCCTTCATCACCAGCGAAAAGAGACTTAATCCGGATTGCCCAATACGCTTTACATCGCCAGTTTTGATCACAGCAGAACATGGAGTGTCGTTATGCAGCCCATCAGGAGGGAAGACATCAAACCCATTCAAAATGAATTATTTCCACAGGTCATCGTGAGTAGATGGACCTTCTATCTTGCGCTTTATGTTACTTTCTTCATTTTTAGTGGGACTGCTCCGGATGCGCATATAGTTAATGCTTTTCTAGGCCTGTTCTTGGTTAACTCCTTGCTGACGGCGTTACATTTTGTTACTGATTTTCCCGAAAATACGCCAGCTCTGAAAGTAATGGACTTTGTCGGTTATTTAGCCGATAGCATGGTTACAGCGGTGTTGGTTTGGCATACCGGTGGGTTCAATAGCCCCTTTGTAATTGCTTATGCGTACTTAATTATGATGATCTCCGAGAGTGGCCGGATTCTCGAAGTTATTCTCTATGGGATCTTGTTTCATGTCTCTTATCTCATTTCCCTCTATGTTACGTATGGCACTTTTCAAGCTATTAGTTTTCCGCAGGTAGCCATGGTTACAATTTTATTTGCGGCCTTTTCCTTGCGAGCAGTTTTTGTTAGCAGAAAAATTCGGCATCAGACAACCGTTTTAACGCGGTCCAAAGAAGCCCTCGAGTCCTTTGCAGCGGGGTTGAAGGCTTCGAACGAGACCTTGCAAAAACTTAGTCATCGTGACCCGGTTACCGGTTGCTACAATTTCCCCTATTTTCGCAAACTTCTGGCCGACGAAATCGCTAGAGCCAAACGATATGGAACCTCGTTAGCAGTTTTGATTGTCGATATTGACAATTTTCAGGTGTACAATGAGCTTTTTGGGCATCAACGTGGCGATCAGGTCTTGGTTCAGACCGTCGACTTAATCAAACAGAATCTACGGGATTATGATATTTGTGCCCGCTTTATCGGCGATGATTTTATCCTGGCCCTCGTTGACACCGATGTTGAGATGGCCAAGATTGTGGCCGGACGGATTAAAAAGTCCGTGGAGGATCACTCCTTCTACGGCGAAACTGAATTGCCGGCTCAAAGCTTGACAGTTTCGATCGGGATTGCGATCTTTCCTGAAAATGCTGATAGCTGTGACGACTTGATCAGTTTTGCCGAGGACGCACTGGGCAAGATCAAGTTGACCCGCGGCAACCAAATTCAGGTTTATTCGAGCATCGTGGAGGAGCTGCGCGAAAACTTCTCCGACTCTGAGAGTATGATCGACACACTTCAGACCTTGTTGATGGTTGTCAATGCCAGGGATAGGTACACATTTGGTCACTCCGAGCGCGTTGCCAAATATGCCATGGCCATCGGAAAAGAGCTGGGGCTGGGTGCTCAGGATCTTCAGCGGTTAAAATATGCAGCTTTTTTACATGACATAGGAAAAATCGAGATCAGCCGCGAAGTACTAAATAAAAGGGAACTTTTGACAGATCAAGAATGGGATTTATTACAGCAGCATCCGACGTTTGGCCTGAGTATCATCGAGCCCATACGCGGCCTAACGGACTTGTTGCCGATCATTCGGAGCCATCATGAGCGCTTTGACGGGCTTGGCTATCCCGACGGTCTCGCTGGCACCGAGATACCCCTACTAGCAAGGATTTTGGCGGTAGCAGATAGCTTTGATGCGATGCGTTCGAATCGCCCCTACCGAGCCGCACTTCCAATAGAAGTTGCGATTAGCGAGTTAATTAAGGGCAAGGGTTCACAGTTTGATCCGGTTGTTGTAAATACTTTTCTCAATATTGTTGACCAGATCGAGGCCGATCTGGCAGACGTGGCAGGATAATTTTTTTTAGCCTCTTCCTGGCAAAATAATCCTAAAAAGGGGGTAATATACTTGTCTGTAACTTTATGGCGCAAATCAATTGCGATCTTCATAGTTCTCTCACTGGCTGTGGTAGTGACGGCCTCTGCTGATGAGGAGGTACTTTACGATATAGATGGCTACGTCGGTGGGAGCTTGGTTATGGTTTTGGATGACCTTCCGGAGGGGTTGGGTAATATCTCGCGCCCCTGGGCGGTTGCGACTGCTAGTGATGGGAGGATTTATGTTCTTGATAGCAAAGACCGCGTTTTAATCTTTAGTCCGGAAGGGGAGTTCATTAAGGCCTTCGGGAAAAACGGTAGGCGTGCAGGAGAGTTTCGCGAGGCTTCGGCACTAACGATTGATCGAGATGATCGGGTATTTGTGGCGGATTCTGGCAACAGTCGAATTCAGGTCTTCGATCATGATGGCAATTATTTGTATGATATTGGCGAGGCACCGCCAAGGCGCGGTGAGGCAGGCCCGGGCCAACTCAAAAGAGTTATTTCGCTAGCTATTAGCCCGGATGACCTGGTCTATGCCGTGGATATTGATGCCCATCGGGTGCATGTTTTTAATCTCGATGGTGAGTTCCAGTTCGCTTTTGGCGAGAAAGGTACCGGGGATGGGCAACTCCATTTTCCGGTCGGGATTGGTTTTGATCCGGATGGGTATGTCTATGTGGTCAATGCCCTCAATTTCCGGATGGAGGTATTCTCACCTGATGGAGAGTTTGACTACAAGTTTGGTAGAGCCGGTGATACGGTTGGCACTTTTTCGCGCCCGAAGACCATCGCCTTTGATTTAGATGGTAACCTGTATGTCACAGATAGCATGCTCAATTTAATCCAAATCCTCGATTGGGAAGGCGAATATCTGGGCAGGATCGGCGGCCATTCTGAAACACCATTGTTTTCTCAACCATTTGGGATTTGGATCGACGCCAATGATACCTTATTCGTGGCGGATAGAGGTAATGACCGGATCATGGTCTTTGACCTCTTTGCTTTAGACTAATACTTATTAAGGGAGGAGAGGGAAAGATGAAAAAGGGACTTATTATTATCGTAGCCTTGAGTCTAACAGTGCTCTTGGCGGGTGGTCTGGTCTTGGCATCAAACCGAAGCCCATCTGGACACCCAGCAGGTTGTAGTAGCTGTCACGTACCCCATGATGCCCAGGGAGAAATGTTGTGGCCATACGCGCCGAGCATGGAAACCACATCAGGCACACAGTTATCGGCTGGTTCAGCTCTATGTTATAGCTGTCATGATGGTACAATTACCCCCCTCGGCGCTACTTTCTTTGAAAAAGATGGCAGCACGCACCCGATTGACGTTGTACCGAGTTCACGGGTAGTGATTCCTGAAGGTTTTCCGTTAGATCCTCAGGGTAGGATCACCTGTGCATCTTGCCATAACCCGCACCGCACAGCATATTATAACTATTTGCGGTTGCCGGCTGATAATGGCGAGCTTTGCGTGGCCTGTCATGTCAACAATTAGTGCCTTTTTGCTAAATGTCTCCCTTTTTTAGGGAGGCATTTTTTTCTTGATCATGAAATATTGACTTTAATTAATCAAGAGTTTATCTACTGGAGGGAGGAATTCTCTCCAAACTGTGGAATAAAAAGGTGTAATATTACGGAATAAATTGCGATCTACCGTTCTATTAGAGGTCTTTTTTGGATGGAAACGGCAGGTGGTGCTTCAGAGTAAGATTGGTCAGACCCCTTGGATTTATACTGTTTTTATTTGTGAGGAGGAGTCATTAATGACTAAAAAAACGAAGATGATCTTGATTATAGCAGTCCTCGTGTTCATCGCCCTCAGCGTAGGGATGATGATGTTCTTTGAAACCAACTACTCTTGTGGTAAGATCTGCCACACAATGGATGAGTATTACACCACCTGGGAAGAGTCGAGTCACGCCCACGTAGCTTGCCATAGCTGCCATTCCTGGCCGGGTGTTTCTGGTTTCGTAAAAACTAAAATGGTAGGTATGGCTGAGGTTGTTAAGCAGGTTACCGGTAACTATGCCCTCCCGATTCAGGGTGAGCCGGTTATCGAACGTTGTATCGAGTGCCACCCGAACTATCGCAGCATCAATGAGACCGATGAGATTCGGATGGAACATGCTTTCCATGCTGATCTTGAGATCGACTGCATGGGCTGTCACGCCGGCATGGTTCACGGTCATAGCGGTGAGGGTGAAGTTTGGATTAGCCACGATTCTTGTAACTCTTGCCACGATACCGATGATTTCGAGGCTTGTGGTGACTGCCATAAGTGGTAATTAATTTCCAATTAGGACTAAATGCGGCCTCAGGTTGATTCTGAGGCCGCATTTTTTCGACAAAGTGGCTTTTCTGGTATAAATCTATACAAAGGAAACCAAGGCTTCTTAACGAAGAATAACAAGGTTATCAGTGGAACTTCACCCGAGGTGTTATTATATGCATTTTCTGGCTGTAGGTTTGAACCATAAGACTGCTCCGGTCGAAGTGCGTGAAAAACTGGCCTTTTCAGGCGAAAAACTAGTTTCAGCTCTGACCAGGATTTTGAACCAGGATCACCTTACCGAAGCCATTATTCTTTCAACCTGTAACCGGACCGAAGTCTATGTGCTATGCCAAGGCTCACCGGATGAGGGCTTGGCCCAAATCAAACAGGTTCTCAATTCTTTTGTCGACCAAAGGATCCAATTTGAAAAACATTTGTATACTCTAGTGGATCTGGAAGTGGTGCACCACCTCTTTCGGGTAGTATCTAGTCTAGATTCGATGATCTTGGGCGAAGCGCAAATTTTGGGGCAGGTAAAGTCCGCGTTTCATCTCGCTTTAGAACATAACACGATTGCAACTCACTTAACTAAGCTTTTCCGCCAAGCGATCGAGGTTGGTAAACGCATTCGCACGGAGACAGAAATCGGTGAGAGTGCGGTTTCGATCAGTTATGCAGCGGTCGAGTTGGCTCGCAAGATTTTTGGCGAGTTGACCGGGCGGACGGTATTAATCATCGGCGCGGGAGAGATGAGCGAGCTGGCGGTAAAAACTCTTGCTGCCCATGGTGTTAGCTCAGTTTTAGTGGCTAATCGTACTTTCGAGCGGGCCAAAGAATTGGCACTTGCTTTTGAGGGGCGGGCAGTTGACTATGATCGCCTCTCGGAGAATTTGGCACGTGCCGATATCATCATCAGTTCTACCGGGGCGCCCCACGCTATTTTAACGCAAGAAATGGTCAAAACAGCGATGTATTTACGGCGCAATCGACCATTGTTCTTGATCGACATTGCTGTTCCGCGCGATATCGAGGAGTCTATTCATAATTTGAACAATGTGTACCTTTACAATATTGATGACCTGCAAAATGTCGTCGAGGCTAACCTCGCGAAACGAGAAGCTCAAGTCGGCAAGGCCGAGCTAATTATCTCCGAGGAGATGGAGCGGTTTGGCCAGTGGTGGTCGGCTCGCCAGATGGTTCCGGTGATCAAAGCTCTTAAGAGCTACGGGCATAATATCAAAGAGCAGGAGCTAGCTAGACTCTTTGCCAAATTGCCTGATTTAAATGAGCGGGAGCGAGAGTGTATTGCCTCTGCCACCAATCTGATGATCAATAAGATCTTGCATTCTCCGGTGGTCCGGCTAAAACAGTTGGCCTGTGATGGTAGACATGACGGTCAGGTATATGCCTCCTTTATCGAGCGACTGTTTAACTTGAACTCGACCATGGAGTCAGAGCATCAAGTAGTCCAACGGGTTGCTTCCCCTAGGCCGGAGGAGGTCTAGCGATGCTCGTCTGGTCCGAGGTCCTGCTGCGCCTAGCAGCTGGATTTATTTGGCTGGCTTTGGTCAGCAATATCTTCCGGGTTAGCAGCAAATCGCTCCAACTTACCCGCATGGCTCAGATCTCATCGCGGGGTGCTTGGATTACCTTGACCCTAAGTTTGCTTACGCGGACGATTGCTTTAGGACACTTAACCTACCACACCCTATTTGATACCTTACTCTTATTATCCTGGGTGGTTTTAACTATTTATAGCTATTTCGAGTGGAAACAAGGTTGGGCCATTCTTGGTGTCGTGGTCTTCGCTGCCCTGGCGGCTACGAGTACTTATTCCCTTACTCTTGAACGCGACATTAAACCGTTGTTGCCTATTCTGCAGAGCAGGCTGTTGATCGTACATATCTCACTTAATTTTTCTGCTTATGGTGCATTTTTTCTCTCTTTTATTTTGGGGTTGATGTATCTAGGCCAGGAGTATCAGTTGAAGAAGAAAAAAATCACATCGCTGTATTATATTCTTCCAGGCCTGGAGACTTTGGAGAACTTCGCCCATAGCCTTGTTAGCATAGGTTTTCCGCTCTTGACCATGGGGATCGTTGTCGGCTCAATTTACGCCAAAACAGCCTGGGATTCTTTTTGGCACTGGGATCCGAAAGAGACTTGGTCTTTGATTACTTGGCTGGTCTATGCTGTATATATGCATTTGCGTTATGTCAGGGGTTGGCGCGGTAAACGTTCGCTGGTTCTGGTTCTTGTGGGGTTCGGCGCGGTGTTATTTAACTACTTTGGGGTTAGTTTAAATTTGGCGACTGAACACCAGTTTTTAAAGTAGCGTCATGTCGGGGGGCCGCGTTGCCTAGTGGATAGGCTGTATCCAATTTTTCTTAAATTAAGTGGAGTGCCGTGCTTGGTTGTCGGCGGTGGGGCTGTGGCTACCCGGAAGGTGCAGAGCCTCATCACCAGTGGTGCCCAAGTAACGGTAATCAGCCCTGAGTGTACACCAGAGCTATTGCGGTTTGCCGAGGACGGCATAATCCGCCTCGAGCGGCGCAAAGCTGACCCGACCGACTCCCAAGGCTTTCGCCTTGTCATTTGTGCAACCGATGATGCCGGGGCCAATCAGGTTTTAGCCGAAGCAGCAGAGGAGGCAGGAGCACTGGTCAATGTGGCCGACGCACCCGGGCTCTCTTCTTTTTTTGTGCCGGCAGTAGTAAATCGAGAGCGCCTACAAATTGCAATTTCCACTTCTGGGGCCAGCCCAGCACTGGCAAAGAAAATCCGCCGCCAACTTGAGGAATTTTTTGGTTCTGAGTACGAACTGATTTTAGAGATCGAAGCCTTTTTACGCCCACTGGTTATCGCTGCAATACCAGAACCCCGCCGCCAAGCTGTTTTTAGCCTATTAGCCGAGCGGCTGCCGGAGGTTTGCCGAACAGCTAACAATCCGGAACAACTGCGTCAAGAATTAGAACAACTTCTGAAAGTTCCAATTTCGTCTGAATTTGAGCAACTTGTTTCCCGATTTTTTCGTTGATATTACTAAGTGGTGACAGTCCAGTTGGGAGGTTTTTGGTTTGCAGCATGTTGTTATCGGCACGCGTGGCAGTCAGTTGGCTTTATGGCAGGCAGATTGGGTACAAGCCGAGCTGAGTGCACGTTTTCCGGAGCTTACCTTTTCGCAGAAGAAGATCAGTACGACCGGGGATAAGATTTTGGATAGCCCCTTAGCTGCTATTGGGGATCGCGGCCTCTTTGTCAAAGAGATTGAACTGGCCTTGGAAAACGGCGAGATTGACTTGGCCGTCCACAGTATGAAGGATGTTCCGACCAGTCTTCCTCCCAATTTAACTATCAGCGCAATTTCCCGCCGCGAAGATCCGCGGGATGTGTTGATTTCTACAAAATGGGGTGGCCTTTTTGATTTACCTCCCGGTGCACGGGTGGGTACGAGCAGTCTGCGACGCATCGCCCAGTTAAAAGCGGTCCGTCCTGACCTGGTTTTCGAGCCGATTAGGGGAAATATCGGCACGAGGCTGCGCAAATTAACCGAACTTGATCTTGATGCCATTATTCTTGCCGCTGCAGGTGTGAGCCGCTTAGGTTGGGCCGAGCAAATTACGGAGTATTTGCCCATCGAAGTTTCGCTGCCGGCTGTCGGCCAAGGCGCGCTTGGCATTGAAACCAGAGCGGATGATGACCGAATTATCAAGATCGTCCGAGCTCTTCACGATCCGGCAACAGCAGCTTCTGTCGAAGCTGAACGCGCATTTCTAGCCCAACTTGAAGGCGGTTGTCAGGTGCCTATCGGGGCGCTGGCGCAGGTGGATGGGGATGAGGTCCATCTCGAAGGAGTTATTGCCAGTGTCGATGGTTCCCAGGTCTATCGCGGTTATGAACGGGGCCCGACTGGTTGCGCCTCCCAGGTTGGAGAGGCTTTGGGTCGCCGGTTGTGTGAAAAGGGAGCTCAGTCAGTTTTGGACGAACTACGCCAGTTAAAGGAGAGGGACGATGCTTGAGTTCGAGGCAGGGGTAGGCAAGGTTTTCTTAGTTGGAGCTGGTGCTGGTGATCCAGGCCTGATAACGGTTAAAGGCAAAGACTGTCTCCAACAGGCCGATGTAGTGGTTTATGATTATTTGGCCAACCAGAAGTTGTTGGCTTATGCCAGGCCTGATGCCGAATTAATCTATGTTGGCAAAATGGCTAACCGGCATACGCTGACGCAAGATGAGATCAACCAAGTTTTAGTGGAAAAGGCTCAAGCCGGCAAGCTTGTTTGCCGCCTTAAGGGTGGCGATCCGTATGTCTTTGGACGAGGCGGTGAGGAAGCCGAGTTCTGTTTGCGCCATGGGATTAAGTTTGAAGTAGTACCCGGCATTACTTCGGCCATTAGTGCTCCAGCCTATGCTGGAATCCCAGTGACCCATCGCGGCATAGCCTCCTCGGTTTCAATCGTTACCGGACACGAAGATCCAACCAAGGAGACTTCGGCCATTAACTGGGAGAAGCTTGCTACCGCTACCGATACCTTAATATTTTTAATGGGGGTTACCAACCTACCGCAAATCGTTGCCGAGCTGGTCAATAACGGGCGAGATCCACAGACCCCGGTGGCCTTGGTACGCTGGGGGACCACGCCCAGACAAGAGGTTCTCGAAGGTACTTTAGCCGACATCGTAGAGAAGGTCAAGGCTGCAAACTTCAAGGCACCGGCGATCATTGTTGTTGGTGAAGTGGTATCGTTAAGGCCGACCTTGCGGTGGTTCGAAGATAAGCCGCTTTTTGGTAAGCGGATCATTGTAACCCGGGCCCGGGCCCAAGCCAGCGAGTTAACCGAGCGCTTGATGGCGCTAGGGGCTGAACCGCTAGAGTATCCGTCCATCAAAATCGTTGAGCCGGATTCTTATGCTCCGGTCGATGCCGCCATTCGACAACTTGCAACAGGATTTGATTGGATTATCTTTACGAGCGTCAATGGGGTCAACGCTTTTATTGAGCGTCTCTTTGTTACCGGCTGCGACATTCGTTCCCTCGGCCAGGCCAAACTTGCCGCGATCGGCAAAGCGACCGCGGATGGTCTGCGTTCGCGCGGCCTCAGGGTGGATTTTGTCCCGAATGAATATGTGGCTGAATCCTTGTTAAGCGGTTTTCCGGAGTCAGAAGTGCGAGGCCAGAAGGTATTGATTCCCCGGGCTCTAGAAGCGAGGACAATTCTGCCTGACGAACTCCGTAAGCGTGGAGCAGAGGTACTGGAGGTTCCGGTGTACAAAACGATTCGCGATGATTCGGCCGGCGATAAGCTACTAGCCGAGCTCGTAGAGGGCCTGGTGGATTGTGTCACCTTTACCAGTTCATCCACGGTGAAAAATTTTCTCGCCTTGCTAGCCAAGGCTGGCGGCGGTCTCGATTTGATCAAAGATGTGACTGTTGCTTGTATCGGTCCGATTACCACCCAGACAGCTATTGAAGCCGGCATTGAAGTAGATGTCGAAGCTGCTGAATATACAATTGATGGACTGGTTCAGGCGTTAGTCGCTTTTTATACTCACTAACAAGATAAAGGGGAAATGAGAATGATTGGGTGCACGAAGTTACTTTGCGGACAGGCTACGGTTTCGGAGGCCTTGAATTATGGCCGGGATACCAGAAAGTTACCACCACACTTATTGCAGTTTTCATCGGATGCCCGTCCGCTCGTCGTTTGGAATACGACCAATCGCTGTAACTTACTTTGTGAACATTGTTACATCAACGCTGAAGATCGTGACTATTCTGGAGAATTGACGACTGAAGAGGCGATCAGCTTTATCGAAGATCTTGGCCAGATGCAGATCCCGGTGTTACTTTTTTCGGGTGGAGAGCCGCTATTGCGCAAGGAGCTCTTTGACCTCGGCCGACTTGCAGCAGATAAAGGGTTGCGCCCTGTCATCTCAACCAATGGTACCCTGATTACTCCGGAAAAGGCCAAGGCCATCAAAGAGGCTGGCTTCCAGTATGTTGGGGTCAGTATTGATGGTGCCGAAAAGAAACACGACGAATTCCGGGGGGTTGCCGGAGCCTACCAGAAGGCTATTGCTGGGATAAGAAACTCTCTGGAAGCTGGTGTTAAGGCCGGCGTTCGTTTTACGGTTAATGCCAGCAATCTGCAGGATCTACCCGCAGTTATGGAGATGGTTGAGCGGGAGCGGATCCCACGATTCTGCATGTATCACCTGGTTTACGCCGGTCGTGGCAAGGAGATGCTCGAACTAGACACGACCCACGCCCAAAAACGGGAGGTCATTGAGTTCTTGGTGCGTAAATCATTCGAATTAAAGGATAAAGGCCTTGAGGTTGAGATCCTGACTACTGATAATCATGCCGATGGCGTTTACATTTACCAGTATGTACAAAAACACCTTCCTGAGCGGGCCGAAGAGGTTTGGGAGCTCCTCACCATGCATGGCGGCTGCTCGGCCGGCGTCAAAATGTCGAATGTTGATCCATTTGGTGACGTTCATGCCTGCCAATTCTGGGGACACCGGACGCTTGGCAACGTGAAAGAGCAGAAATTTAGCGAGATCTGGCGCAATACCCAGGATGAGTACCTGGTAATGATGCGCGATAAAACCAGCCACGTTAAAGGGCGTTGTGCCAAGTGCAAATATACGTCAATCTGTGGTGGTTGCCGAATCAGAGCCGAAGTGGTTCATGGTGATATGTGGGCTGAAGACCCGGCCTGTTATCTCACTGACGAAGAGATCGGGATCGCCGACTCGGAGGAGAAAGTTGGATAAGTAGGAGGGGAAATGATGTCCGATTATCCCATAACCCGGCTGCGGCGAAACCGGCGCAATCCGCAGATCCGGCGGATGATCGCTGAAACCCGGTTGGACCCGGCGGACTTCATTTATCCGATGTTTGTCTGCCCGGGCAAGGGGGTGCGCAAGGAGATTGCGGCGATGCCGGGGAATTATCATTTATCTGTCGACGAGATTACCAGAGAGGCGGTTGAGGTTTACCGTTTAGGCATTCCTGCAATACTCCTCTTTGGGATTCCAGAGTATAAAGATGCGGTGGGCTCTTCTGGGTGGCAGGTTGATGGCCCCGTGCAACAGGCTCTCAAAGCGATTAGGGCCGCTGTGCCGGAGTTGATACTGATCACCGATGTCTGCCTCTGCGATTATACGGATCATGGACACTGCGGCGTGATTTCCGGGCAGGAAATCCTCAATGATCCCAGCCTGGAGCACTTGGCTCAGATCGCGTATTCACACGCTGAGGTCGGTGCCGATTATGTCGCGCCATCGGATATGATGGATGGGCGGGTCGGTGCCATCCGCCAGCGGCTGGATAGTGAGGGCCTGACCAATGTGGGAATCATCTCGTACGCGGTCAAATACGCTTCGGCGATGTATGGTCCATTCCGAGAGGCTCTTGATTCTACACCAAGTTTCGGTGATCGGCGGAGCTACCAGATGGATCCGGCGAATAGTCGCGAAGCGATCCGCGAAGCTAAACAAGATCTCGCTGAAGGTGCGGATATCATCATGGTCAAACCGGCCTTGTCCTATTTGGACATTATCAAGCTCGTCTCGGATGAGTTTCCGGTGCCGATAGCCGCCTACAATGTCAGCGGGGAATACTCGATGGTGAAAGCTGCAGCCGCTAAAGGCTGGATTGATGAAAAAGCCGTAGCTTTGGAAATGCTGCTCAGTATGAGGCGAGCAGGTGCAGATCTGATCTTGACCTATTGGGCTAAAGATGCGGCAAAATGGCTAAAGGAGGAGCAGTAATGATCATTTCTTGGAATACGACCAGGGCCTGCAACCTAAAATGTAAACACTGTTATCGGGATGCCGGCGACAAAGACAATCGGGAGCTTACGACAGCTGAAGGGATGAAGCTGTTGGAGGAGATTGCTCGTTCAGGCTTCAAGATTATGGTGTTTAGTGGTGGCGAACCGATATTGCGTGATGACATTTACGACTTAGTTGCTTATGCCAAGGAGTTAGGCATGCGGCCGGTTTTCGGCTCCAATGGCACCCTGATTACCAAAGAAGTGGCTCGTAAACTAAAGGATGCGGGAGCTTTACGGATGGGTATCTCTATCCATAGCTCAACCCCTGACCATCATGATGACTTGCATCAAGTACCGGGGTCTTGGGCCGCAGCTATTGAAGGGGTCAAAAATTGCCTTGATGTCGGCCTCGGGGTTCAGCTCCACACTACTGTTACCGAACCAAATTTTGATGATGTCGAAAATATCACCGATCTGGCCGTTGAACTAGGAGCTGAAGCTCACCATGTCTTCTTCCTCGTACCTACCGGGCGTGGCAAAGAGTTGGTCGGTGAGATGCTGACAGCTGCTCACTACGAACGGCTGCTCAACCGGATCCTGGAGAAGCAGAAACTAGTCGATATTGAACTCAAACCAACCTGCGCTCCACAATTTATGCGGATTGCTCGGATGAAGGGGATGGATATGCGCTTTACCCGCGGCTGCTTGGCCGGCACATCCTACTGTGTCATTACTCCTAGCGGCGATGTTAACCCCTGTCCCTATCTGCCGTTAAAAGTGGGCAATGTCCTCGAGACCCCCTTTGATAAGATCTGGGCCGAATCACCGATCTTTGCTGATCTGCGGACGATGGAGTGGGGTGGACGCTGCGGCACCTGTGATCATAAGGATGCTTGTGGCGGTTGCCGGGCCAGAGCATACTACGCTACTGACGGAGACTACATGGCCGAAGATCCCTGGTGTTTGTATCGGGCCGGATCTGCGGCAGCAGGAGCGGGGGCATAATGTCCGGACAACCCCTTTCAGCAGCGGATAAGCAGTTGCTGGATCGATTACAAAGGTCTTTTCCACTCGTTGAGCGGCCATTTGCGGCCCTGGCCGAACAGGCCGGCCTTTCCGAGGCTGAGGTCATCCAGAAGGTCGGAACCTGGCAGGTCAGCGGATTGGTGCGCCGCTTAGGTCCGGTCTTTGATAGCAAAAGTATCGGGTACCAGAGTTTGCTGGTAGCAGCTGCTTGTCCCGAAGCAGATCTAGAGCAAGTGGTTAAGACGATTAATAGTTATGAGGGGGTAACCCACAACTACTTGCGTGAAGCAACCGATGGGTTCAAGCTGCGGTATAACCTATGGTTTACCATGACCGCTGCTACGCAGGCCGAGGTCGAGGCTAATTTGGCTGAGATCCAGGCCGTGACCGGGATTACCGATTTATTGCCTTTGCCCGCCCATCGGCTATATAAAATTAAGGTCCAATTTGACCTAGAGGGAGCTGAATCCGGCTTGCGGGATGCGTTCGATCAGACGCTTGATCAGCGCGCACCCGGGCCGGTGGCGCTTACGGCTGAGGATTGGCAGTTGATCGAGGCTTTCCAAACGGAGTTGGCTGCGGAGAGTAATCCCTTTGCCCCGTTTGCGGCCAAGCTCAACGTTACCACGGATACTTTGCTGAGGCGCCTGCAGGAACTGCTAGACTCCGGCGTGATCCGGCGGTTTGGGGCTACCCTCAAACACTATGCTGTAGGACTTAACTCCAATGCTATGGGGGTTTGGGCGGTTCCGCCTGAACGCGAAGATGAAGTCGGACGGATTATGGCGACCTTTAAAGCGGTTAGCCATTGTTATGCGCGTCCGACTTATGACGAGTGGCCGTACAATTTGTACACGATGATTCATGCTTCTTCGCGCCAGGAGTGCGCGCAAATCGCCGCTGAAATCGCTAAGGCCACTCAGATAAGCGACTATCACCTGCTCTACACAGTTAAAGAACTAAAAAAGAAAAGAATGGTTTATCGTGCCCCAAGGAGGAACTCTTAATGGTTAACGGTTTACGTACGGATAAATCTGATCGGCTCTTTGCCGAAGCGCAAAAGGTGATCCCGGGCGGCGTAAATAGCCCCGTGCGAGCTTTTCGCTCCGTCGGGCGAAACCCTGTGTTTATTGAAAGGGGTTCCGGCTGCTATATCTGGGACTTGGATGGCAATCGCTACATCGACTATGTCGGATCTTGGGGACCGTTAATCTTAGGGCATTCTCACCCTGAGGTGGTGGCGGCCCTCAAAAGTGCGGTGGAGCGCGGAGTCAGTTTTGGCGCCCCGACTGAGCTCGAGGTTAAGCTGGCCAGATTGATCTGTAGTGCGGTTCCTTCGGTGGAAATGGTCCGGATGGTTAACTCCGGAACTGAAGCGACCATGAGCGCCCTCCGGTTGGCTAGGGGCTATACCGGACGACCGAAAATTATCAAGTTTATCGGCTGCTATCATGGGCATGCCGATAGCTTGCTGATTAAAGCGGGATCAGGGGCGACAACCTTTGGAGTACCTGATAGTCCAGGGGTCACTCCTAATGCAGCCCAAGACACCGTTAGTCTGCCCTATAATGACCTGGCTGCCGTGAAAGAGGTCTTTCAGCACCTGGGCGAAGAGATCGCGGCCGTCATCGTTGAACCTGTGGCGGGCAATATGGGGGTTGTGCCACCCAAGCCTGGTTTCTTAGAGGGACTGCGCGAGCTGACCAAGGAGTATGGGGCCTTGTTAATTCTAGATGAAGTGATGACCGGTTTCCGGGTCGCCTGGGGCGGAGCCGGTGTACGTTTTGGGATCAATGCCGATCTAACCTGTTTCGGAAAGGTAATCGGGGGAGGCTTGCCGGTAGGCGCCTATGGTGGAAAGGCGGAGATAATGAGCCAGGTTTCTCCGGCCGGGCCAGTTTATCAGGCTGGGACTCTCTCCGGCAATCCTTTAGCGATGACCGCAGGGATTACGACCTTGGAAGTTCTCAAGGAAGCCGGGACTTACGAGCGGTTGGAGCTGTCTTCTAAACAGTTGGCTACTGGGCTCACTGCAGCAGCAACCGATGCGGGGCTAGCGGTGCAGACCAATAGAGTGGGAGCTATGTTTAGCATCTTCTTCACGGATCAGGAGGTCGTTGATTTCACCTCCGCGGCAACGGTTGACCAGGACCTCTTCGGCAGATACTTCCGAGCCATGCTAACCAATGGAGTTTACCTAGCCCCATCATCATATGAGGCGGTCTTTCTCTCTCTGGCCCATACCGATGAGGTGATCGAGCAGACCCTGGTCGCGGCCCGTAGAGTCTTCTCCGAGATTATTGAGTGAAACATGTGAGGCGACATGCTGTTGACAAAGGATAATCCACAAGGGCCTAAGCGCCGGCGTTTCTTTACGCGCTGGGACTTAGGCCTTTCCCTTTTTTTGGTTCTCGTGGCCGCTGGAGGTTGGCTAATTCAGGCGCAGTGGTCACCCGCTCCGGTTGCCGTGGTTCGCCTGGCTAGTGGGGAGTCGTTAACTGTAGACTTAACCCAGGACCGGGAGTTTTTGATTCAGGGACGGCTGGGTCCGCTTACGGCCGAAGTGGCCGATGGTGGGATCCGGATCACTGCCGCCCCCTGTCCGGATCAGATCTGCGTCAAATCAGGCCGGCTTCCCGCCGAGACGATGGCGATCATCTGCGTGCCAAATGGTGTCCTGATCACAGCGGTACAAGAAAGGGCTCGCTATGATGCATTCACCTGGTAGTAAAGTGGGGAAAATAGCGCATCTGTCGCTGCTCTTGGCTTTGGCCTTGGGGCTCAGCCTAGTTGAGTCAACTTTTTTTCCTCCGCTGGGAGTCCCAGGGGCGAAGTGGGGGCTGGCCAATATCGTCAGTCTATTGGCCTTACTCTGGCTTGGCCTGCGCGAAGCAGCACTGATTGTTGCCTTGCGGGTGGTCTTGACTGGTATCTTTTCCGGTACCTTTCTTGGGCTTGGTTTTTGGCTCTCTGCGGCAGGTGCCGCCGTAGCGCTACTGGTGATGGCTGCCCTGCTCAAAGCCCCCGGTTTTGGTTTGCTCGGCATTAGTATTGCCGGGGCTGCCGGGCATAATCTAGCCCAACTTGGCGTATACGCGGTAGTAGTGAACTCCGCCGGTGTGTTTTATCTCTTACCCCCATTACTCGCTGTATCTTTGTTAACAGGCAGTTTGACCGGTATTATCGTTAATAAGTTGAGCCAATATAAATCCAAAGAATAAGAAAGGATGTATGTGGCTTGACAACCTCTTCCGTAACCAGAATCGCTATTTCGTTGCCGGAGAGCCTCTTAGAAGAAGTCGATGCGATGGTCAAGGCCCATAACGGTAATCGCAGTGAATTTGTTCGGGCAGCAATGCGCTGCTATATGCGGGTTAAACGCCACCGTGAAACGTTGTTGCAGATGCAGCAGGGTTATGTGGGAATGGGAACGCTAAACTTAGAATTGGCCGCCGAAAACCTAGACGAGTCCTGGGAGCTATACGAACGTTTTCTGTTGGAGGAAAACGGCGATGAGTGAGTATTTGAAAGTGGTTCGCGGTGAAGTTTACTTTGCTGATTTAAGTCCGGTTAAGGGCTCAGAACAAGGTGGGACTCGTCCGGTTCTGGTCCTGCAGAATGATTTGGGCAACCAATTCAGCCCGACTACTATTGTGGCGGCGGTAACCTCACGGATTCACAAGGCTAAGCTCCCAACGCATGTAGTCTTGCCGGCCGAGCGTTATGGGATGGACAAAGATTCGCTGATCTTGCTGGAACAGATCAGGACAATTGATAAACACCGGTTGAAACAGAAGGTATGCAAACTGGATTTAGAGTATATGGAAAAAGTAAATGATGCGCTAGAAATCAGTCTAGGATTAACAGTAGTTTAAACACGTTCGGGGAGGAAGTAATTTGTATTTGATCGTAAATCCGGTAGCCGGTCGTGGCCGGGCAAAGACGGTGTGGCCCCGGATCGAACAATTGCTTGTAGATAATGGTTTGCACTATACGGTCAGTTTTACCGCCTATCCCGGACATGCCACCCAGTTGGCCAGACGGGCTGTTGATGCCGGCCATCAGGTGGTGGTCGCGGTAGGTGGCGACGGGACTTTGACTGAGGTCATCAATGGACTGGCAATGTCAGAGGTGAGATTGGGTCTAATCCCGGTTGGCTCGGGAAATGACTTTGCCCGCAGTCTGAAAATACCCAGTGATGACCTGGCGCAGGCGGTGAAGATCTTGGCCGAAGCCCAAAGCATCTCGGTGGACTTGGGCAGAATTGATGGTGATCTGTTTATCAATGTCGCGGGGGTCGGTTTTGATGCCCAAGTTGCCCGGACGATGTCGGAAAAGGCTAAATGGCTGCGAGGCTCAATGGCCTATGTTTATGCCCTGCTAAGATCGTTGTTTACCTTTAAACCAATTCCGGTGCAGTTAACTTTGGACGGTGTCGAGTATCACTTTGAGACAATTTTGGTGGCAGTGGCCAATGGCAGATATTTTGGTGGCGGAATGTGTATAGCGCCGACGGCGGAAATTGACGATGGTTACTTTGATGTGGTTGTCTTGGAGGGCCTAAGTGTCTCTGCCTTTTTGCGCGCTTTTCCAAAGGTATATCGGGGAACCCACCTTTCCCACCCCAAGGTCCGGGTTTTCCGGGCGCGTCAAGTGATGCTCAGACCCGGGTCGCAGGTTAAGGCAGTTCCGGCTCAAGCCGAAGGGAATTTTGTTGGTAATGCACCAAAAGAGTTTATCATCATGCCTGCAGCCTGCAAAGTACTTGCTCCGGCGGCAGTCGTTGCGGCCCAGCAGCGGACCCGAAAGGAGTTAGCACTTGGATCATTGGCTTGAACTGTTTATCGATCTAATTAGGCAATTGGTTGCAACTCTGGGCTATACAGGCATATTTGTCGCGCACTTTGCCGAAGGTTCGTGGTTACCCATAACCAGCGAGGTCTTTTTGTTGTTCGGCGGCTTTCTGGTTTTACAGGGCCGGTTTGACTTTTGGGGTATAGTACTCGCTGCAGCTAGCGGGTTTGCTTTGGGTTCGCTGGTTCCATTTTTGCTCACCCGTTATGGAGGCTTGCCATTGATTATGCGCTTCGGCAAGTATATTAACCTGCGGCCGGCTCGAATCAGAAGGGTGCAGCGCTGGTTCAATCGGTTCGGAGATCTAGTGGTCTTGGCTACCAGGCCAATCCCGGTGGTGCGCAATGTAGTTACTTTGCCGGCTGGGTTATCGACGATGAACCCGGTGAAGTTCTTTATTTATACCTTGTTAGGTTTTATCCCGTGGGCGACAATACTGGTTTATCTGGGTTACCGTCTGGGCAGCCACTGGGAACAGATCACCCCATACCTCCAGGGTTTGGCAACAACTGTACTTGTGGCTTTGATAGTATTTGGTCTCTGGATCTGCTATCGTCTCTGGGGTGGGCGAAGAGTAAAAGAAGGTGCTAGATGATGTCTGAGTACCGTTTGCGGGCGGATAGTGCCCAAGCTACTCAGGAATTTGGCCGAAGCCTTGCGGCGCTGTTGTTTCCGGGGGCGGTCGTCTTGGTCTCCGGGGACTTAGGTGCGGGGAAAACGGCGTTAACGCAGGGTATCGGTGCGGGACTTGGGGTTCGTGAGCCGATAACCAGTCCGACCTTTACGATCGTCCAGGAATACTCTTCCGGGCGCTTACCGCTTATTCACGCTGATCTGTACCGGATCGGCGACCTTTCTGAGCTCGATGAACTCGGGTTTGAGGAGTATTTTGAGCGCGGCGGGGTCGTGGTGATTGAGTGGCCTGACCAGCTTGGTGAGATGCGTCCGCGCGAATACTTAGAACTGAAGCTGGAATATCTCGGACCTGAAGAACGCTTAATCACGTTGGCGGGCATTGGAGCCGGCTATGATCGGATTGTTGAAGAGTTGGTCAGAGGAGGACCATTAAGAGTTGAATCTACTAGCATTTGATAGTTCAACCGCGGTTGGTTGTGTAGCAGCTTATTGTGATGGGCAGATTAAGGCGGAATTGACCTTAAGTGTCCGGCGAACCCATTCCGAGCATTTAATGCCGGCGATCGGACAGGTCTTGGATTTGGCCGGTTTCAAGCCGGCTGATCTTTCAGCGGTGGGGGTCGGGATCGGACCAGGCTCATATACTGGCATCAGGATAGCAGTTGGGACGGCGATGGGACTCGGTTATGCTTTGAATTTGCCGGTAATCCCGGTCCCATCATTGGAGATTGTGGCGATGGGGGTCTGGCCCGCCAAAATGCGGGTGATTGCCCTCCAGCCGGCCCGTAAGGATGAGGTTTACTGTGGAAACTATCGCTGCCGGCCTGAGCCGCCATATCTGGAGCAGCTTGATGAGCTCCGGGTCGCCCGGCTTACGGAGATACCGGCGATATTAGCGGACCAAGAGGCAATCCTCGTTGGCAGCGGAGCAGTCCTGCATCAACAGGCCCTTGCAGATATTTTGGGTCCCCAAGCGCGGTTTGCCCCGCCCGAGTTAGCCCATCCGCAGCCAGCCAATTTGGCAGTGTTGTGCGCAACAAAGCTGGCTTTAGGCCTTCAGACCCAGGCTGTTCAGCTTAAACCGTTGTACCTGCGGCGTCCTTATGTCGATTAAATGGAGCTGACTTTGATGAGTGCCAGGTTAGACGAGTCCGAATTAGTTTTTTTACCAATGCGGACCGCCGATATTTCCCAAGTTGTCGAGATCGAACGACAGTCGTTTCCTAGTCGCT
>CAZAAT010000015.1:0-38778 GCA_964483175.1 uncultured Bacilli bacterium | reverse complement strand
TAGAAAACCGATGCGCACTCGAGAGTTCGACTACTATTTGCCCCCAGAGTTAATTGCTCAGCATCCCGTGGAGCCAAGAGACTCGGCTAGATTAATGGTTCTTGACCGTCAGAGCGGTGAGATTACCGAGGTTATATTCAGGGATATTCTTTATTTTTTGAAACCCACGGACTTATTGGTTCTCAATGATACTAGGGTCAGGCCTGCCAGGCTAATTGGCCGGAAGCAAGATTCCGGCGGTGTTGCCGAGATCTTGTTGCTAGAGCCAAGGGGAGCTGACTACTGGGAGGCCTTGGTTAAGCCGGGACGGCGGCTTAAACCGGGAGCTGTGATCGAATTCGGTCAGCAGGGAGAACTTGTGGCCGAGATAATTGATTATACTCCCTCTAAAGGCCGAATAATCAAATTCACCTATGCCGGAGATTTTAGTCGGTTGCTGCACACCCTCGGAGAGGTACCGCTTCCCCCGTATATTCGCGAAAAACTGGCTGACAAAGAGCGCTATCAGACAGTGTATTCCCGCCAGGAGGGATCAGCAGCAGCTCCAACTGCGGGTCTCCATTTCACGCGGGAATTGATGCACGAGATTAAGCAGCGGGGGATAAGGATGGCAACCGTTACCCTCCATGTAGGCATCGGCACCTTCCGGCCGGTTGAGGCCGAATTTGTGGAGGAACACCAGATGCACTCGGAGTTTTTTTCGGTGTCTTCCGAAGCGGCAGCGCTGATCAACCAAACCAAGAATGAGCGTGGCAGAGTAATAGCTGTTGGTACCACTTCGACACGGGTATTGGAGAGTGTAGCGGCAACTAACGGCATGGTGGTCCCTGGCTCTGGTTGGACCGATATTTTCATTTATCCTGGTTATCATTTTAAGGTGGTTGATGCGCTGATTACAAATTTCCACTTGCCCATGTCCAGCCTACTAATGTTGGTTTCCGCTTTCGCCGGTCAAGAAAAGATCTTAACAGCTTATGATGAAGCGGTTCGGCGCAGATTTCGCTTTTTCAGCTTTGGAGATGCCATGTTTATTAAGTAACCAGGAGGTTATAGATGAGCTTTTCTTTCAAATTACTTGGAGATCATACTGCGTTCGGCCCGCGCCGCGGCCGGATAACAACCTCGCATGGCACCATTGAGACTCCGGTTTTTATGCCGGTAGGGACGCAAGCGACAGTAAAGACGCTATCTCCCGAAGAACTTCGAGCTGTCGGGGCTCAGATTATCCTAGGTAACACATATCATCTGTACCTACGCCCCGGGGCGGAACTGGTCAGAGAGGCCGGGGGGCTTCACTCCTTTATGAGCTGGGATCGGCCTATCCTCACTGATAGCGGCGGTTTTCAGGTTTTTAGTCTAGCCAAATTGCGCAAAATCTCCGAAGAAGGTGTGAGTTTTCGTTCCCACCTTGATGGGTCATTGCATTTTCTTACGCCAGAACGGGTCATGGCCATTGAAAACGCTCTAGGTGCCGATATCATCATGTGTTTTGACGAATGTATCCCCTACCCGGCTGACTATGCATATGCTCGTAATTCCACAGCCTTAACGACCAGGTGGGCCAGGCGCTGCCAGCAGGCCCACGGCCGCCTGGAGGAGCAGGCTCTTTTTGGGATCGTGCAAGGCGGTATGTATGCCGACCTAAGGCGCGAATCCGCGGCGAGCCTAGTAGAGCTCGATTTTCCCGGGTATGCGATTGGGGGGTTAAGCGTTGGCGAACCCAAAGAGTTGATGTTGGAGATGCTCGAGGCGGCAGTACCTGAATTGCCGGTGGACAAACCGCGTTATTTAATGGGAGTCGGTTCGCTGGATTATGTTGTGGAAGCCATAGACCGCGGTGTTGATATGTTCGACTGTGTTCTGCCGACCCGGCTGGCCAGGCATGGCACAGCGCTGACCGCATCCGGAAGATTGGTGGTCAAAAATGCCGAATATGCGCGCGACTTTTCGCCATTAGATGCCGCCTGCGATTGTAATGTTTGTCAAACTTTTACTCGGGCCTACATCCGGCATCTCTTTGCAGCCAGAGAAATTCTAGGCTTGCGGTTGGTGAGCTATCATAACTTGTACTTTATGCTTAAAGTGATGAGCGAAATCCGCCAAGCCATCGATGTGGGACAGTTTGCCGAAATCAAGAAAAAATACAGTTCATATCGTTAGGAAGGATTGGCTTAAAAGCTAAGGGAATAATTACTAAGTTAAAACCAAAATGATATTGGAGGTTACAAAATGGATCCAGCTACCACAACCACGCAAAGTGCAACCCTTTTTAGTACGTTGCTCCCATTTGTGCTCATGTTTGCGGTCTTTTATTTCTTGCTCATTAGGCCGCAGCAGAAGCAGCAGAAGGCGCGTCAGGCGATGCTCGATGGGCTAAAAAAGGGTAACAAGATTATTACTATTGGTGGGATTCACGGTGAGATAGTCGAGGTTAAAGAAGATAACCTGGTTATTAAAATCGCCGATAAAGTAGAGATTAAGACCACGCGGGGGGCTGTCAGCCAGGTAATCTCCTAAACAGTCTCTCTATATTAGGGGGCTTACCATTGGGAAAAAACTTGACAGTTGAGGACGTCAAGCGTGACCATGCGGTACAGGCCATGGTCAAAAGGGCCAATGACCATGTTTTGGCCATGGGCTTCAATGAACATGGCCTTCGCCATGTCGACTTGGTTTCTCATATTGCCTATAACATCCTTGATCGGCTCCAATTTCCGGAGCGGGATAAGCAATTAGCGGCTATCGCCGGATATCTCCATGATATCGGCAATGTAATTGCCAGGGATCGTCATGGCATATCCGGCGCTTGTCTTGCTTACCCGATTTTGCTCCGCTTGGGCCTGCCGGCCGAAGAAATCGCGATAATTCTCGGAGCTATAGGTAACCATGAAGAAGAACATGGTGAGGCTGTCAGCCCAGTTGCAGCAGCTCTAATTTTGGCAGACAAAAGTGATGTTCACCGGAGTCGGGTGCGCAGCAGCAAAGAACCGGCTCAATTTGATATCCATGATCGGGTAAACTACGCAGCGGTCAAGTCTTTTTTGGCAGTGGATAGCGATAATCGAGAGATCACCCTCGATATTACTATCGATGTGAAAATTACTCCGGTGATGGAGTATTTCGAGATCTTTCTTAGCCGAATGTTAATGTGCCGGCGGGCGGCCGAAGTTCTCGGTTGTCGGTTCGGTTTAGTAATTAATGGCAACAAGCTCTTATAACGGTAATTGAAAAAAAGCCAGCTAAAGAGTATAATTCTTTTTGTATTTTTTATTTTGTTAGGGGGAACGGGCATGCGAAAGCAAAACCGCTGGCGGTTGGCGCTAATCGTTCTGGTCTTGATTGCGGCTGGAGCCTTCATTTTTTTCCAACCGATCCGTCCAGGCCTTGACCTGGCCGGTGGTGTTCACGTCATTCTCGAGGCTGAACCGGGCTATGAGGTCGAAGCAGATATGATGCAGCAGGTTCGGGAGGTAATTGGCAACCGGGTGGATAACCTCGGGGTTGTCGAACCATCCATCCAGCTAAAGGGCCTTCGCCAGATCATTGTCGATCTGCCCGGCATTGATGACCAGCAGAAAGCGATCGAGGTTATTGGCAAAACAGCGGTTCTGGAGTTTAGGGACCCGGATGGTCAGGTGGTGGTTTCCGGCGCCAACCTAAAGTCAGTTACCCTTTCACAGGATCAATGGGGTCGCCCGGCAGTCTCGTTTGTCCTGGATAAGGAGGGTGCGGAAAAGTTTGCCCAAATGACCAGGTCCAATCTGGGTAGACAAGCTCCAATCGTCCTTGATGATGAGATCATTTCAAACCCGGTGATCCAAAGCCCGATTGATAACGGTGAGGGGCAGATTACCGGCAATTTTACGGTGGAGGAAGCCAAGCGGTTGGTAACCCTGCTAAGAGCAGGTGCCTTGCCGGTTCCGCTGCGGGTTGCCGAGACCAGGCTAATCGGACCTACTTTGGGGCAGGAGTCCATTGACCAGAGTTTACGGGCAGGAATCATCGGTGTTATCTTGGTTGTATTATATATAATCTTTTATTATCGGCTACCCGGAACTTTGGCCGATCTCTCGCTGGCGATATACCTAGTGTTGCTCTTGGGAGCGCTATCAGCCTTAAAGGCTACTCTGACCCTCCCTGGTGTTGCTGGGCTAATCCTTTCGGTGGGTATGGCGGTTGACGCTAATGTGCTTATCTTTGAACGGATTAAAGAAGAACGTTTAAAAGGCAAGCAGATCAGACCGGCGGTGGATGCTGGGTTTGCCAGGGCTTGGACCAGTATCTTTGACGGTAACATTACTACCTTAATTACCGCGGCTGTCCTATTTTATTATGGGACCGGTCCGGTTAGAGGGTTTGCGGTCACCCTATCGGTAGGAATTTTGCTTAGTATGTTCACCGCGATCTTTGTCACTCGGACATTCCTGATGCTTTTAGTTGATCGTAATCCGGGCAAATACGCCAAATATTTTGGCCAGGCGGGGGAGGTTCACTAGGATGTACTATCTGGATCGAATTAAGATTGATGTCATCACCCATCGCCGCAAATGGTTCATCATCTCTGCGCTATTGGTATTAGCGAGCATCTTTTTACTTGCTACCCGTGGCCTTAACCTGGGTATCGATTTTACCGGCGGAACAATCCTTCAGCGCACTTTCACCGAGTCCGTGACTGAGGGTCGGCTTCGCGAAGCATTGGCCAGTGATCCACTAGCTGAGCTAGGATTAACCCAATCGGCTACGATTCAGAATGCCGGTGAAGGCCGGATTATCCTGAAGACTCGTTACCTTTCTCCAGAGGAGGAAAAGCAGCTTGATGCTGGATTAGAGCAGTTGGTGGCTCCGCTTGATCGTGGAATGAGTAGTACTGATACGGTCGGCGCGGTAATCGGCAAGGAGCTATATACCAATGCAATCTGGGCGGTAGTCATTGCTTCAATTCTGATCTTAGTTTATGTAGCCTTTAGGTTTGAATTTAAGTTCGGCGTGGCCGCGGTCATTGCCTTGGTTCAGAACGTCTTAATTACTTTAGGGGTCTTTGCGCTGATCGGATCTGAGGTTAACAGTACCTTTATTGCGGCGATGCTCACAATTGTCGGGTATTCGATTAATGATACCATTGTCATCTTCGATCGGATCCGTGAAAATCTGCGCTTTCGGAAAAAAGAGTCTGTAGCTGAGATCGCGAATAAAAGTATCAATGAAACGATTGCGCGGTCAATTAATACTACTTTAAGTACTTTACTGGCCGTGACAGCTCTTTTCTTAGTAGGTGGCGAAACCATCAGAACATTTAGTTTAGCCGTTATGATCGGCATCACCATTGGTAGCTTTGCATCCATCTTCTTAGCCACCAGTATCTGGACTAGTTGGCAAGAGCGGGACAGTAGCAGAGGCAAAGCACATCCTGCCTAGGCTGCGCAGTAGCGTTACAACTGGCCGCCCTTTATGGGCGGCCTTGTTTTTACGCGTAAAAAAACAACCCGCTTTTATGCGGGTTGCGCGAAGAGTAGATGAATATTTAGATGGCCCTGGTAACCTTACGGGCTTTTAAACACTTGGTACAAACATACTCCCGTTGCGGGCGTCCTTGTAGGACAATTTTGACCTTTTGGAGGTTGGGGCGCCACCTCCGATTAGTCTTAATGTTGGAGTGGCTGACCTTGTGCCCGGAGGAAACACCTTTACCACATATTACGCACATTTTTGCCACGAGCTTCACCTCCTTAAGTACACAAAGGAATTTTACCATACTGGCCCAGCTCTGACAAGGATTAATTTCGCCAAGGATTGACAGAGATAACGCTACATATAATACGGATAGCAGTGGAGTTTGTAAACGGCAGGATTTTTTGGAAGGCTAGGAGAATATAGGCGGGTAAACTCTTCGGTTTGAGGGGATGTTTCGTGGATATTAAGTTTACCAAGGATATGAAGATTTTCGAGGTTTTGCGGCAACATGCCGGCGCCAAGGATATCTTGGCAAACCATGGAATGGGTTGTCTGGGCTGCATGGGTGCCACGATGGAGTCTTTAGAAAATGGTGCGAGAATGCACGGGGTAAATCTGGAGGCTCTGTTAGCAGACTTGAACCACCTGATTGATGAGCAAGAGGCGTAATACTTCTGGAGGGGATCGCATGGGTAAAGAAATGACCAATGAGTTCGGACAAATCAACATCTCCGATGAGGTCATTAGTGTTATTTCCGGCGTGGCGGCAATGGAGTGCTATGGCCTGGTAGGTATGGCCAATCGAAATATTCAGGATGGCTTAAGTGAGCTATTAAAGAAGGAGCACCTCAGCCGTGGTGTGGAGGTAAATGTAGTTGATGATTTACTAGTTATTCACTTGTATGTTATTGTAGAGTACGGCACTAACATCACTGAAGTTGCCCATAACATCATGGAAAAAGTCAAATACACCGTAGAACGGTTGGTTGGAGCGAAGGTCAAGTCCATTAATGTCCACGTTCAGGGTGTACGGGTGACCAAAGAAGCCTTGGCTTAATGGTCCCTGCAGGCAGGAGGTTTTGAGGTTGCAATTAGAGTTTATAGATGGTGCTATGCTCAAACAAATGATTCAAGCTAGCAGCAGTTGGCTTTCAGTCAACAAAGGGGGCGTTGATGCCCTCAACGTGTTTCCAGTTCCTGATGGTGATACCGGAACCAATATGTCTTTGACTCTGCAGTCTGCGGCTCGCGAAGCCGAGAAAGTTGATTCTAACTCTGCCGGCAAGGTGGCCGGGGCATTAGCACAGGGTTCTTTAATGGGTGCCCGAGGCAACTCGGGTGTTATCTTGTCACAGCTCTTTCGCGGATTTGCTCAAGCCGTGGAGGAAAAAGAGCGTCTTAATGCCAAAGAATTTGCCGCGGCCTTAAAATCTTCATATCAGCAGGCCTATCGGGCGGTGATGAAACCGGTCGAGGGTACTATTTTGACCGTTGCCAGAGAGGCCGCTACGGCTGCGATTGAAGAGGCGAAAAAAACCACGGATATTACTGCCGTCGCACAGGCATTTCTTATCGAAGGCAACAGATCTTTGGCCAAGACACCGCAACTTTTGCCGGTACTTAAAGAGGCCGGTGTGGTTGATGCCGGTGGCAAGGGCTTATTGGTAGCCTGGGAAGGTGCAATCAAAATTCTCAAAGGTGGACAGGTTGATTGGGAACTGGTTGCCGAAGATCAAGCCAAAAAAGCACGGGGAGAGTCAGAACGTTTAGGCCTAAGCGAGCAGACGGTCGAGGAATCCTTGAAGTATAAGTATTGTACTGAGTTTTTGGTTAGGGGCAAAAATCTCAACCTGGATCAGATTCGAGCCAAGCTTGAACCGCGTGGCGACTCATTGCTGGTTGTAGGCGATTCTAATCTGGCTAAGGTACATGTCCATACCAATAACCCGGGCTGGGTATTAGAGTACTGCGGAGCTTTGGGTGACCTTTTGGAGATAGATATTAATAATATGGCTGAGCAAAATGCCGCTTTTGAGCCTCGTTCCACCGATAATAATTCCGGAGTTTCAACCCTCTATGAGGACGATACGGAATCCTTCGCCAATGTAGTTGAAGATCGTCAGGTCTCGGTCGTATCTGTAGTGGCCGGTACCGGCCTGGAGCGTATATTCAGATCCTTAGGGGTTGATAATATCATTCGCGGCGGTCAGACGATGAACCCAAGCACCCAGGATTTATTGGAGGCTGTGGAGAACTGTCAATCAGACCAAGTTATCATCCTACCGAACAACGGAAATGTTGTCTTGACCGCGCAGCAAGTTCCGCAGTTAACCAAGAAAAAAGTAACGGTCATACCAACCAAGTCTATTCCACAGGGAATTGGCGCTCTACTAGCTTTTGATCCCTCTAAAAAAATTGATGAAAACGAGGCCAACATGGCTTCGTCTTTTACCACAGTAAAAACCGGAGAAGTAACCTATGCCATTCGCAACTCGCGTTTTAACGGTGTCGAGATTGAAGAAAAGGATATCATCGGTCTGTTGGATGGCGAAATTCGCACGGTAGGCAAAACTACCAGAAAAGTTACTAACGAGCTCATCCAGGTGATGCTGGATGAAGATTCCGAACTGATCAGTTTGTATTATGGGGATGATGTCCCCTCGGCTGAAGCCGAAGAACTCTATCAGGAGCTGGTAGAGCGATTTTCTGATTACGAAATCGAACTTCACTACGGCGGCCAGCCACTCTATTTTTATTTTATCTCAGTCGAATAAGATTTACGGAGGGATTTACTGTGGGAATAAAGATCGTAACTGACAGTACCAGCGATTTTCCCAAGTCGTTGGCAGAGGAACTTGGTGTCACAGTTGTCCCCCTAAATGTTCACTTCGCAGACGAAGTGTTCATCGACGGGGTCACAATATCGCAACAGGAGTTTTTGCAAAAGCTAACTCAAGCTTCGGTAATGCCGCGTAGTTCACAGCCGTCCCCGGGAGCATTTAAAGAAGTTTATGAGTCTCTGGCGGCAGACGGATCTACGATTATTTCCATTCATATCGGGGATAAGTTGAGTGGTACTATTCAATCGGCTCGCTTGGCAGCTGAAATGTTGCCGGATGCGGATATCAGTATCGTGGACACGCGTAATGCTACGATGGGCGAAGGTGGGCTTGTCTATATGGCTGCTGAAGCGGCGAAGGCTGGCCGGTCAAAAGAAGAGATTTTAGCTTTGTTAAACAAACTGATTCCCGCAGCAGCTGAGGGTAATATCATTTTGGTAGACACTCTGGAATACCTTGAAAAGAACGGGAGGATCGGTAAAGCGGCAAGTTTGTTGGGATCGCTGCTTTCCATGAAGGTGTTAATCCGCATTGACGAAGTCATCCACCCGGTGGGTAAAGAACGGGGCAGAGCCAAGGCGGTCAAATCATTGGTTAATTATGCTGTTAGCAAAGCCGGCAAGGATCCGATGCGTTTGTTTGTGGCCCATGTTGATGCCAAAGATGAGGCTGATCAGATTGCTGCTCACCTTAAGCAAGAGCTAAACTTAGTTGGTGACGTGGTTTTTATGGAAATGGGCCCGGTGATTGCTACTCATACCGGACCGAAAACGGTCGGTGCTTGTTGGCTCCCGGTTGAATAATTAAGTCGGGGTAAAATACCATGCCAAAACACAGTGTTTTTGATATTTTGGGGCCAATAATGATTGGCCCTTCTTCATCTCATACTGCCGGAGCCGTCCGACTTGGGAGGATGGTTCGCACAATTGTCGGGGGGTTGCCGGCAGAAGTTCAGATCAAACTGCACGGATCATTTGCGGAAACCTATCAAGGTCATGGAACGGATCTCGCCCTCATAGCAGGATTGTTAGGTTTATCTGAGAGCGATCCGGTAATTGCTGATGCCGGTCAACTTGCTGCTTCTAGCGGAGCAAAAATCGAGTTTTCCTTGGTTGATTTAGGAACAGATGTTCATCCGAATACGGCGGTCTTTGGGTGCAAAATGACAGACGGAACAACCACTACGGTTGTTGGCCACTCAACTGGTGGTGGGACAATTCTCATTTCACAGATTGATCAGTTTAAGGTAGCGCTTAACGGAGAGTTACATTGTTTGATTACTGAGCATCGTGATGAGCCGGGAATTGTGGCTGCCGTGACTAAAGTTCTTGCCGATCACCGGGTTAACATCGCGTTCCTTACTTTGTCTCGCTCAGGCAAAAGGGAAAGGGCGTTGATGACCATCGAGGCAGATCAACCTATTCCCAAAGAAGCGGCGGCAAGCATCTCAGCTGTCCAGGGTGTGGAGCGAGTGCGCATGGTCTCTGCTCTCTAATGTAGTAGAGAAAGGTGGCAGGTAGCAATGAAGTTTTCGACTGCCAAACAGTGGTTGGCGTTGGCAGACCAACATGAATTGACCTTGGCCGAAGTTGTTATTAAGGCTGAGTTAGATGCGTCAGAGTATTCGTTGGAACAGATTATGGCCAAGATGCGCCAAAATTTACAGGTGATGGAGCACGCTGTAAAACAAGGTCTGCAAGAACCGGTTTATTCTCGCTCTGGCTTAACCGGTGGAGCGGCTTTTAAATTAATCCAGGGTCTAAATGCGCAGACGACCCTGACCTCGGGGCTATACCTAAAAGCGGCGATGTATGCCTTGTCCACCGCCGAAGTTAATGCTTCGATGGGTAGAATTTGTGCTGCCCCAACTGCAGGAGCTGCCGGAGTGGTTCCCGGGGTGATAATTTCTTTAGGAGAGGCTTTACAGTTAGACCAGGATCGAATGGTCGAGGCTTTGTTTGTTTCTGCCGGGGTTGGTCAGGTAGCAGCCGAAAATGCCGAGCTTGTTGGTGCTGCTTTAGGGTGTCAAGCGGAGATCGGTGTGGCTTCGGCAATGGCAGCAGCCGGGGGCGCATTTTTAGCCGGTTGTTCAGCTCAAAGCTGTCTTGACGCAGCGTCTTTCGCGTTGCAGAATTTGCTTGGCTTGACGTGTGATCCGGTGGCCGGCTATGTGGAGATTCCCTGTATTTCGCGAAATTGTGCTGCTGCTGTAAATGCGCTGATCTGCATCGAATTAGCCAAGGTTGGGGTCAGTAGTGCAATCCCACTGGATGATGCGATCTTGGCCCTGATTGATATTGGCAAACGGATGCACTCGGATTTGCGCGAGACCTCACGCGGCGGATTGGCCGTTACGCCAACAGGCAGACTGCTAGCTCAGCAATGTGAAGGTAATTGCCCTATTAAACAGGAGAACTAGGTTGAGTCGTATTTTTGTTGATGAGCTAAAAAACATGGAGGTTACCCAGGTCAAAGGTATCGGTCCGGCCAGAGCTAGATTATTAGCCAAATTGGGGATCGAGAGCCTCTATGACCTGCTCTTTTTTTACCCGCGAGAATATGAGGATGCTGGTAAAACCGCGATTATCGGCGAGCTAACACCTGACAGCAAATATCTCGTTTGCGGTGAGGTTATCCGCTTGGTGGAAAATCGTTCGCGGACCCGGCGAAACTTAATTATTACCAAGGCAATTCTTAAAGACCAATCCGGCGAACTCGGCTTGATCTGGTTTCAACAACGTCTGCCAACCCCCACACCGATTTATCGACTGTTGGAAAGCAACCGCCGAATTTGCGTTTTTGGCCGGGTGGAGCAAGAACGCGGCTTTTTAACAATGAAAAACCCGGAGGTTGAGCCGACAGCCAAGCAAGACTCACTCAATCTTAGACGGATAACTCCGATTTATCCGCTAACCAGCGGCGTTAACCAAAAAATGCTGCGCCGCATCATTAAAACGGCACTTGACGCGATTAGCGACCGCCTGGTAGATCCCTTATCATCGGAGGTGCGGGAGGCCGAAGGTTTATTGGATTTGGCGACGGCCTTACAGGAACTGCACTTTCCAACCGGGCCACTCGGGGCCGATCAGGCGAGACAACGCCTAGCTTATGACCAGCTATTATGTTATGCGCTCGCCCTCCATGAGCGCCAAAAGGAACACGCGAAAAACGGGATGCAGCATTCACCGCCAGGGGCTTTAATAACGGCGTTTTTGGAAAAACTCCCATTTGTCCCAACCGGAGCGCAAAAACGGGCCGCCAACCAAATCTGGGGCCGGATGGCCGAGCCGACACAAATGCAACATCTGCTAATGGGCGATGTAGGTTCGGGGAAAACCTTGGTTGCTGCTTTGGCGATATTAAAGACAATAGAGGATGGTCACCAAGCCGCCTTTATGGCGCCGACAAGCATCTTAGCCGAGCAGCACTACCAGAGCTTGAGTAGACTCTTGGCCGGATTTCCGGTACAAATTCGGTTGTTATTAGGTGATACTCCGGATCGGGAAAAGCTGGAAGCATATTCTGCACTGGCTTCCGGCGAATGTAATCTGGTTGTCGGAACACATGCGCTAATCCAGGATGCCGTCAGCTTTGCCGACCTAGGCCTGGCGGTCACCGATGAACAACACCGTTTTGGGGTTGAGCAAAGGCAGCTGTTGTCGGCGAAGGGAACCGCTCCTGATGTGCTAATACTTTCGGCTACCCCTATACCACGCACCTTGGCTTTGGCAGCCTATGGGGAGCTCGGATATTCTATTCTCGATGAACTGCCGCCCGGTCGGAGCCGGGTCATCACTAAATGGGTCAACTCCAACCGTTTAACTAGGGTGTGGGATTTCGTAAGACGCGAGGTGGCCGAGGGCTATTGCGGTTATGTGGTTTGCCCGCTAATCGAGGCGAACAAGGATTCGCCGGGAGTACACGGGGTTATGGATTTTGCGGCAGAGCTCAAAGACCGAGTGTTGCCCGAGATTTCTATCGGGATTCTCCATGGCGGGATGTCTGAAGTGGACAAGTTGGCGATTTTAACCCAGTTTCGAGAGGGTGAAGTGCGACTATTAGTTGCGACTACGGTTGTCGAAATTGGTCTGGACGTGCCGGAGGCCTCGTTTATGATTATCATTAATGCCGATCGTTTTGGCTTATCGCAATTACATCAATTACGTGGCCGAGTGGGCAGGGGGCAGCGTCAATCTTACTGTATCTTGCATGCCGACAATCCCACAAGAGCTGCTGTCGAACGACTGCAAACGCTTGAACAAATCCATGAGGGCAGCCGAATAGCTGAAGTTGATTTGCGAATGCGCGGCCCTGGTGAAGTTTTTGGGTTGCGCCAACATGGTTCCGAGGACCTCATTTTCCAGACGATGCTTAACCAGCCGGAAATTTATGAACGGGCTTTTGCTAAGGCAGCAAAGTTGACCTCGACAAACTGGCGACAGTTGTACCAACCTTTGGCGCGGCAGGTCGACCGGGGATTTGCGGAGCGGATTGCTCAAGGAGAGTGGCTCACCTAATGCGAGTTATTGCCGGAATGGCACGTGGAGTTCCGCTAAAGGCTCCCAAAGGTATGAATACACGACCAACTAGCGACCGAGTTCGCGAGTCGCTCTTTGCCATCTTAGGTGATTTATCCGATGCCCGGGTGCTAGACCTCTTTGCCGGTTCTGGCGCCATGGGGATAGAAGCCTTAAGTCGGGGCGCAACAGAAGTCATTTTTATCGATAAGGATCGGCAGGCGGTAAAGGTTATTCGCGAGAATCTGGATAAGACTAAACTACAACCGGCTGCGAAGGTACTACCCGTTGACACCCTGAAATTTCTCGCGGCTCCCAGTCGGTATTTACCAAGTGAGCACCGTTTTGATCTGGCCTTTGTAGATCCGCCATATGCCGGCGGCCTTTACGAGAAGGTGCTCAACCGATTAGCATCATCCGGTCTTCTGGCACCTTCTGGGCTGGTAGTTGTCGAACAACCGACAAAAATGGAGGTTTTAGCGCAAATTGCAGGATTCAAATTGCAGCGTAGCGAACGGTATGGCGATACAACAATCTGCTTTTATCGCCAACCCGATTTGGGGGAAGAACAGTGAAGATTGCGGTTTATCCTGGAAGTTTTGATCCTGTGACCAACGGCCATTTAGATATTATTGCTCGCTCGCGACATCTATTTGATAAAGTAATTGTCGCTGTTGCTGTTAACCCGAACAAAAAGGCCTGCTTTTCGATTGACGATCGCTTAAAGATGTTGCGGTTAGCGGTTGAAGGCTTTGATAACGTGGTGTGTGACTCATTTTCGGGGCTAACCGTTCACTATGCTGCCTCGGTTGGTGCTAGCGTGATCATCCGGGGCCTGCGAGCCATTTCTGATTTTGAAAATGAATTTATGATGGCTTTGATGAACCGTAAGATTGCGCCGGAAATTGAGACGGTTTTTCTGATGACCAGTACTGATTATAACTTTCTTAGCTCCAGCGCGGTTAAGGAGTTGGCTAGCTTTGGCGGGCCGGTCACTGGATTGGTTCCCCCGCTGGTTGAAAAGGCATTATATGATGTGCTGGGTGCACGGATCCAGTCTAAGGAGGAAGCCGACGAATGAAGACGAATTTGCTTGCTTTGCTCGAGCAGTTAGAGGATGCAGTCTCTGAAGCACCTCGGATTCCGATGACCGACAAAGTTGTAGTTGATGGAGAGTTTTTTCTTGATCTGCTTGAAAAAATACGCTTTTCGTTACCTGATGAAGTTGTCAGGGCCAAGCAAATTGAAGATGAACGGGACAGACTGATGACGGCCGGACAACAGGATGCCGAGAAAATTATTCGCCAGGCTGAGGCTTATGCTAGAAAACTAATCGATGAACATGAGATTATTAATAAAGCCAAAGCTCAGGCCGAGCAAATTGTTAAAGAAGCCCAGGCGCGGGCTAAGGACTTAACAGTCGGAGCCGATGAATATGTGGACCGTACTTTGGCTGACATATCAGGACTCTTACAGCGTACCTTGGCGGTTATTGAAAAAGGTCGCCATAAGCTCAGAAACGACTAGCTTTTCTGCTTGAGCCAACGCCGACTTTTTTAACGGTTTGCACCATTGCTGCTAGAAGTCCTAAGATTAGGAGGCCGCTGGCTACCGTGAGCAGTCTGGCCGAGAGCAACTCCAGATTAATGCTCCAGAAGTTATTAAAGGGCTCCCAATAGCGGGGTGTGGTCGTTAGGGCAGGTTTGGCAGGATCATAAATAAAGTACGTGATTAGTGCGGCGTAAAACCCATGCAGAACTCGTGACCAGAAATAAGGGTAATAACGCATATCTGTAGCACTAATAATTGCCGCAACCTGACCGTGAACGGATAGACCGCTCCAGGCGATGATTGCACTGACCAGAATGAGCTGGAGCTTGAGATCAACCGGTGCTAGGCTTGCCTGGTGCGCACCGAGATCAATTTCACAGATTCCGCTAACCAATGGAAACACTATTTCCGAGCCGACGCCGAAGGGCTGCAATATCCAGGCAATCGGTGTTGCTAATAGGTCTACAATCCCGGTGATGACCATTATTTTGACTAGTACGGCAAAGAGGATAATAAAACCGGCGATAAATAGGCTGGTATTTATGGAGCTGGTGACGGCATCCCCTAATAACTTGCCGATCGGGCGCCTATCAGTTTTGCGGGCTTGGTAAAGATCGTGGAGGGCGCGGTTGAAAATGTTCTGATTAACTGAGGTGGTCTTGGTCCGTCGGGTATCAGACTCTTCGTTTCCCCAAAACCGCATTGTCAGCCCGACCATAATACTGCTGATGTAGTGGGCTGCGGCGATGGTTGACCCGAGGCGGACATCGTGAAACATGCCAACGGCGACAGCCCCGACCATGAATAGGGGGTCGGCGGTATTGGTGAAACAGATTAATCGCTCAGCTTGATTTCGGGTACAGAGATTTTGTTCACGTAGTCTAGTGGCGATTTTAGCGCCTAATGGGTAGCCGGAGGCGAGGCCAATGGCCATGACAAATCCCCCAACACCAGGCACACGAAATACCGGTTGCATTAACGGCTCTAGTAGTGCGCCCATAAAGTGCACTACACCGAGACCCATCAGGATTTCTGAGATGATAAAGAATGGCAATAGGGCTGGAAAGACAATATCCCACCATAATTTTAACCCTTCAAGCGAAGCCTCATAAGCTTGTTCGGGGTAAAGGACGACGGCAATGGTGAATAAAGCTGCAAGCAGAGCTAATAGATAGGCACTGGTTTTACCGGGCTTTCGCAGATTGTGCATGCTGCCTCTCCTTCTTTCGTGTCGGCTTATTTATATTTTCAGGGTAGTTTGAATATGCTATGGGGGCATACGCTTCCAGGTATGTAAAGGTGAGGTTCAAATGAGAAAACCGCAGGTAGGCATAGCCTTAGGAGGCGGTGCAGCTCGGGGGTTAGCTCATATCGGGGTATTAGCTACCTTGGCAGAAGCAGGAGTTCCGATGGATATCATCACTGGTACCAGCATCGGAGCTATTGTTGGTGGTATTTTTGCTGCTGGAGGAGATCTGGATTGGTTGGCGAAGCTGGTTTTGACGTTAAAGTGGGACCAGTTGGTCGATCTAACCGTGCCACGGATGGGCTTTTTAAAAACCGAGAAACTTCTTCACTTGCTCGAACTATTATGTAGGCAGAAAAAAATAGAAGACCTCGAGATCAAATTTGGGGCAGTGGCAGTTGATATCGCCACCGGAGAAGAGCTTGTTTTAACTAGCGGTGATATTGCCGGAGCGGCGATGGCTAGTGCGGCGATACCAGGGGTATTCTTGCCGCATAAATTGGATGATCGGCTCTTGGTTGATGGTGGAATTCGCAACCAGGTTCCGATTGAGGCAGCCAAAAAACTGGGTGCCGACTTGGTTATTGCGGTGGATGTCGGCGGTGCTGTAATCCCGATGAAGGTGCAATCGGTTATTGATGTAATTCTGCAAAGCGTTGTGATCATGCAAGAGGAGGCCAATGCACACAAGATTGCGCAAGCAGACGTCGTAATAGCTCCTCCGGTCGGTGGCATCCGGCCCTTCGATCTATCTGATGCTGCTCAGACGATAGAACTTGGTAGAATCGCTGCGAAGGAGAAATTGCCGGAGATTTTTGCTGCTCTGAATAAGCTTGGCAGGTCATACGGGAGCCGAGAACAGCATGTGGATGTTGCGAAGCAGAGGAATTGTTAAATCAGTTTTATTAGTTGGTTTAGTGTTGATTGCTTTGTCGCCAGAGGTGTTGGCTGGATTACCTCCGACGCTCAAGCAGGGGGCTAGCGGTTCTCTTGTTCAGCAATTACAAACAATATTGGGGATATTAGGCTTGTATCGCTCACCGGTCGATGGTGTTTTTGGCTCCGAAACCGAATTGGCGGTGCGGATCTTTCAGCACAATTGCGGTCTGGTCGTTGATGGTATTGTTGGTGGGCAAACTTGGGAGAGGCTGCTAAGTTATGCACGAAGTTTGGATGAACATGTTTATCAGCTTGATTCCGGAGAAACGCTGTGGTCTGTAGCCAGGCGTTTTGATTTGGCCGCAACTGAACTAGTGAGGGTCAACCAGGTTAAGGATCCAACACGCCTGCCGGTTGGGTTTAAAGTAAAACTGCCCAAAGATCTCTTTCTTCGCGAAGCAACTGCCAGGGATATCCAGATCATTCCGTGGGAGCGGGTTAACCATTTGTTTAAAGTCGGTGAAGAGGCTAAGATTACAGATCTGTTAACAGGTCTTTCTCTGCAGGTAGTGAGGTTAGGGGGCAGCCTGCATGCAGATATTGAGCCTTTGACGGAGCACGATACTCGGCAGTTAAGGGAGATTTATGGGGGACAATGGTCTTGGAGCAGACGAGCGGTGATTTTTGAACTGCGCGGACTGAAAATTGCCGCTTCGATAAACGGCTTTCCCCATGGAAATAAGCGGATAACCAACAATTTTCCTGGACACTTTTGCATTCATTTCTGGGGTAGCAAAATTCATCTCAGCCAAAGAGTTGATCCGGATCATCAACGGATGCTCCTGCTAGCAGCAGGTCTAGATTATTTCTAGCTGTTGACAAGCGCTCGGGCACTTAGGTATAATTATTCCAGTTTGGGAGGAAGTCCTCGTGAAGATTGATGTTTCAACCATTGTCGGGGATAAGGCGGCATCTGTTGATTTTGATTTTCAGGTTCAGCGATTGCCGTTGGTTTTTCCTTTTGCAGTTAGCGGCTTTGCTGAGCCGATTCGGGTCTCCGGAGACGTGACGAATACCGGTAAGTATCTGTTGGTGCAAGGCGAGATTGTAACGAGTTTGCGAGTTCAGTGTGATCGGTGCCTGCGCTCCTTTGACTATCCGGTTGATCTTGTGTTTTCGGCAGAGTACAAAAAAAACCGACCCGGTGAGGATGAGGCCGCGCTATTATTCGACAATGAAGATCAGGTTTATGGATACGAAGGTTCCACGCTTGATCTGACGCAAGTAGTTGAGGATGAGCTTGCGGTGGGTATGCCGATCAAGATGCTCTGCGATGAGGAGTGTAAGGGTCTCTGCCCGCGGTGTGGACATAATCGTAACGAAAGCGAGTGCAATTGTCGGGACGACGAGGTTGATCCTCGCCTAGAGCCTCTCCGGAGTCTTTTTAGTACTAAAGATTGATTTATTTACTTTGATTTTTTGTGTGAGTAGGGGGTGTAACTTGATGGCTAACCCAAAACGGAAACATTCTAGTACCAGAGGTGCAAAACGGAGAACTCACTGGAAGGCCAGTATTCCCAGTGTTTCAAATTGCCCGCAGTGTCATGAGCCGAAGATGCCACATAGAGCCTGTGCAAACTGTGGTTATTACGACGGGAGACAGGTTGTAAAGGTGGCTGAATAAGAGGTATAAGATACTTACCAAGGTGTGGATCAAGATGATTCACACCTTTTAATTTTACGGGCGAATTTTTTTTGTTTTGCAAGGAGGTATTTTATGATCGAGTTAGAATAACACTAGATATTAGTAGCAAGTACTAATTTAGTCGGGTGATTTTTCCGATGAAGATGCGTAAAGCAAACCGTCAAGAGGCTCTGGTGGATCTACTGGCCAGCAATCCTTTCTTGACCGATCAAGAGCTTGCCGAACATTTTAGCGTCAGCATTCAGACTATACGCCTAGATCGGCTTGAATTGGGATTGCCCGAGTTGCGGCAGCGAGTTAAACAAGTGGCTGAACAAGCCCATTGCCGGTTGCGGTCGGTTAGTTCGACGGATATTATCGGCGATCTAGTCGAAATCGAATTAGATCATTCCGGCATTTCAATTCTTGATACCGATAAGTCTATGACTTTTGCCAATTCTGAGATCATCAGAGGTCATCATATTTTTGCTCAGGCTAATTCGTTGGCTACAGCGACAGTTGATGCACCGGTAGCTTTAACCGGTTCGGCGATTATTAAGTACATTTCCCCGGTGCGAGTTGGTGAGCGTATCATAGCCAAAGCCGAAGTGACCAGCATCTCCGGGCGTAAGCGGACGATTAATGTTCGGAGCACTGCCCGAGGGCGTGAAGTCTTTCAAGGAGAATTCCTCCTCTTTTCCATGGAAAGCAATAGTTAAGGAAAGCAATAGTTAAGAGAGGTGAGATCATGGTACGAGTTGCAGTTGATGCTATGGGCGGGGATCGCGCTCCTGAGATCAACATTGATGGAGCATTGCTAGCTCTGGAGAAATTCCCCGATTTACAGGTTATTCTTTGTGGACCAAAAGCTCTAATCGAAAGCAAACTTCGTGGACGCAAATATGATCAGTCCCGGCTCGAAATCGATGATGCTCCGGAGCTAGTGGGGATGGATGAGCATCCTGGAAAAATTGTTCGCAACAAACCTAACTCAGGTGTTGTTAGATCAGCGGTTCTGGTAAGACAACAGCAAGCGGATGCGGCTTTAAGTGCTGGCAATACTGGGGCTGCTATGGCTGCCGCGCTTTTTAAGATCGGTAGGATTTCCGGTGTCGAACGTCCCGCGATCGGAGTTCCGTTACCGGTTGGTAGGAAATTTGCCCTCTTGGTAGATGCCGGAGCCAATGCAGATTGCCGGCCAAACCAGCTAATGCAGTTTGCAAAAATGGGTAGTATATATGCGAACCAGGTTCTTAAGGTGGCCAATCCGAAGGTAGGGCTATTAAATATCGGCGAAGAACCGGAAAAAGGCAATGAGCTGGCCAAGGAAGCTCATAACTTGCTCAGCTCTGCAAATAACCTAAATTTCATCGGTAATATTGAGGGCCGAGATATTCCGGCTGGGACAGCAGATGTTATCGTCTGTGACGGTTTTGTGGGTAATATAGTTTTAAAGCTTGTTGAAGGTATGTGGAAACAGTTTGGCCAGATGCTCAAAGAGCAGATTTTTACCGGATTTGCCGGTAAGTGTGCCGGCCTAACTGTTAAGGGGCGTCTAGACGCGCTGAAAAAAGGATTAGATGTTTCAGAGATTGGTGGCGCAGTTTTACTGGGCATTGATGGGGTCTATATTATCAGCCATGGCAGTTCGGATGCCAAAGCCATCATGAACGCTATTCGGGTGGCCAAAGAAAGCGTACAAATTGGATTAATTGATCGGTTAAAGCAAAACATTACTTTATAACTAAAGGCAGGAGAAATCATTGACCTATTCGGCCGGGATCATCGGTTTGGGCAAATATCTACCCGAGCGGATTATTACCAATCGGGAATTGGAACAGTTAGTCGATACTTCAGATGAATGGATTATCACACGTACCGGAATCAGCGAGCGACGAATTGCCTCGGCGGAACAAGCGACTAGTGACTTAGCAATCGAAGCGGCCAAGGCGGCTCTGCTAGATGCGAGACTCAACGCAGCCGACCTGGACCTGATCATTGTGGCCACGATTTCTCCGGATATGATTTTCCCGGCGACCGCTTGTTTAGTACAAGCGGCGCTTGGAGCAACTAATGCGGCGGCTTTCGACCTGTCTGCTGGCTGCAGCGGCTATGTCTATGGCTTAATAACCGCGGCTCAGTTCGTTGCAGCCGGGTTGTACCAAAATGTACTAGTGGTTGGCGCTGACACCCTTTCTCGGCTGACGGATTGGGAAGACCGCAGAACTTGTGTGTTATTTGGCGATGGGGCATCAGCGGCGGTTGTCAGTCGTGTACCTCACGGGTATGGCATATTGGGTTCGTTGTTGGGTTCAGATGGTACAGGCGGCATCCACCTTCACCTTCCGGCAGGTGGCAGTCGACGTCCGGCGAGCGCTGAAACCCTAGAAAATAGGGAACATTACATTAAAATGGCCGGGCCGGAGGTTTTTAAGTTTGCAGTTAAGGTTATGCAGGAGGCTACTCTACAGGTAATCGAGCAAGCCGGGTTAACCTTGGCGGATATCGATCTGTTTATCCCGCACCAAGCTAATATCCGGATCATCGACTCTTCTTTACATCGCATGGGTGTCCCGCTGGAGCAGGTCTTTCTTAATGTTGATAAATACGGCAACACTTCAGCTGCTTCTATCGGCATTGCACTGGCTGAGGCGGTCGAATCCGGACGGCTACACGACGGGGATAACATCCTGTTAGTCGGTTTTGGAGCTGGCTTGACCTGGGGAAGCGTCGTCTTAAAATGGTATGAGAGGGGACAATCGAATGAATAAGGCTTTCCTTTTCCCAGGACAAGGTAGTCAACGGGTCCACATGGGTGAAGACCTCTATGCGGAGTCAGAAGTCGCCAGGCGAGTATTTGATCTGGCTCAAACAGTTATCCCTGACCTTTTGAAGGTTTGTTTTGGAGATGATCAGGCGGTGTTAGATCAAACCGAGTATGCTCAACCGGCAATTGTGACAGTCTCGGCAGCCTTATGGGAGTGTATTCCCGAGCGGGTGCAGGCCGGCTATGTCACCGGCCATAGCCTCGGTGAATATTCTGCACTTTATGCCGCGGGAGTGCTAGGCTTGCCTGAGGTGTTGCAACTAGTTAAAGAACGGGGAACGATTATGGCGGCTGCTGCTCGGAAAATTTCCGGTGGCATGGTGGCGGTAATGGGTTTAGATTACTCGGAGCTCCAAGATTTGCTTGTTCAGCTCGACCTATCTGACCAACTTTTTCCGGCAAATCGCAACTCGCCGCAGCAAACCGTGTTGTCGGGATATGACGAAGCTATTGAAAAGTTTAGCGAGGCTGCATTTGCCAAGGGCGCCAAAACGGTTCGACTCGGAGTCAGCGGGCCCTTTCATTCGCCTTTGATGGGCGAAGCCGCACAAGAGTTTGCCGCAGTATTAAAAGAGTTTGACTTTCAAGAACCACGGCTTCCTCTGGTCTCGCCTACGACCGGCTGCAAGCTCAGTAAGCCAGCTGAGGTTCGCGGAGCCTTACTCAATCAATTAACCGAACCGGTCAAGTGGACGGAGACCGTGACTTGGCTAAGTAAAGCCGGAGTTGATACCGTGATCGAGGTGGGTCCGGGCCAGGTGTTAACCGGATTGGTTAAGCGGATTGACCCTAGTCTGCACCGAATAAACGTTAACCAACTTCATCAGGTTTATAGCTTGGTAGAGCAGTAATAAACTGGAGGAGGCGGGCTTGTGTTTACAGATAAGGTTGTTATTGTGACTGGTGGTTCGCGAGGGATTGGCAAAGCCATCGCCTTGCGCTTTGGATCACAGGGGGCAAAGGTTGCGGTCAATTATTTAAATAGTGCTACGGCTGCCCAAGAGGTAGTAGAGGCTATCCAGACCCATGGCGGTGAGGCCATTGCCATCCAGGCAGATGTCGGAGATCCCGGGCAGGCCGGTGATTTAATCGAAATGGTCCTTCAGACCTGGGGAAAAGTGGACTGTCTGGTTAATAACGCCGGGATTACCCGGGATACGTTATTAGTCCGAATGAATGAAGAAGCTTGGAGTTCGGTGATTAATACTAACCTCACTAGCGTATATAATTGTACCAAAGCTGTTTTGCGACCGATGTTTAAACAAAGAAGCGGTGCAATTATCAATATTGCTTCGGTGGTCGGGGTAATCGGTAACGCCGGGCAGGCCAATTATGCAGCGGCAAAAGCCGGCATTATTGCCTTTACCAAGTCCATTGCCAGGGAAGCAGCACCCCGTAATATCCGGGTAAATGCTGTTGCTCCCGGATTTATTGAAAGTGATATGACTGCCAAACTTTCCGCGGAAGTAATTGAGCAGTATCGCAGTAATATTCCTTTGAACCGACTTGGCAGTCCGGATGATGTTGCCAAAGCAGTTGCTTTTCTAGCATCCGAAGATGCTGCTTATATCACCGGGCAAACGTTAATCGTTGACGGTGGGCTAGTAATGTATTAGGCTCTTATCTTGGAAGGAGGTGAAATTTATGGACGTTTTTGAAAAGGTAAGGGATATTGTGGTTGAACAGTTGGGTGTGGCAGAGGAAGAGGTCACAATGAGTGCCTCCTTTGTTGATGACTTGGGCGCGGACTCTCTGGATATTGTCGAGTTGGTCATGGCTTTTGAAGACAAGTTTGATTTAGAGATTCCGGATGAAGCCGCAGAAGGCATTGCTACCGTAGGTGATGCAGTCAACTATATTAAAGAACGGGTTGAATAATCGCGGTTATTCAATTTGGAGGGGTGGGCTTGCCCTCCCCTCCGCTAAATTAGGAGGTACCGATGGGACGCAGAGTCGTAGTAACAGGACTTGGTGCTATTACACCGGTTGGCAATAATCTGGACAAGACCTGGCAAGCATTGTTGGAGGGCCGGTCGGGGATCGATACGATTAGCAGATTTGATGCCAGTGAGTATACCACCCAAATAGCTGGTGAAGTAAGGGATTTTGACCCTTTGGAGTTCTTGGATCGTAAAGAAGTTCGGCGGATGGATCGCTTTACCCAGTTTGCGGTAGCCACAGCGCTGATGGCTTGGAATGACTGTGGGTTAGCTTCTGAGCAGCCACAGGCTGACCCGGAAAAAGTCGGGGTAGTCATCGGCGCCGGTATTGGTGGAATGGAAACCTTGCACGATCAGTATGATACTCTTTTCCGCAAAGGTCCCTCCCGGATTAGCCCATTTTTTGTTCCGATGATGATACCGGATATGGCTGCCGGCCAGACCTCAATCGCCATCGGTGCCAAGGGTCCGAACTTTGCCAGTGTTTCAGCCTGTGCCTCCGGCACCCACTCGATCGGCGAAGCCTTCCGGCTGATTCAACGCGGTGAAGCTGATGTGATGGTGTGTGGCGGCGCTGAAGCTGCAATTTCGCCATTAGCTTTGGCCGGTTTTTGCTCTGCCCGATCCCTTTCTACCCGCAATGATGACCCCCAGCGTGCTTCACGGCCCTTTGATGCTGAACGGGACGGGTTTGTAATGGGAGAAGGTGCTGGCATTTTGGTGCTCGAAGAACTTAGCCATGCCCTGAACCGGGGCGCCCGGATTTATTGTGAAGTGGTGGGTTATGGGGCTACTGCAGATGCTTATCATGTTACCGCGCCTGAGCCGAATGGGGAAGGTGCTGCCCGGGCAATTAAGTTAGCCTTGGCGGAAGCGGGGATCAGTGGCGGGCAGGTTGACTATGTTAATGCTCACGGCACCGGCACCAAACTTAATGATGCCATGGAAACTAAGGCGATCAAAGCTGCGCTTGGTGACGTTTCCAACCTAGCGGTAAGCTCTGTGAAGTCGATGATCGGTCATCTATTGGGGGCAGCCGGTGGAGTTGAAGGTGTCGTAACCGCTTTGTCGGTATATAACGGCGTGCTTGCACCGACCATTAATTATGAGACTCCAGATCCGGAATGTGACCTCGATTACGTACCGGAAGGTGCGCGCAAGCGTCAGATTGAATATGCCATTTCTAACTCTTTTGGTTTTGGCGGTCATAATGCTGTCATCGCACTAAAATATTACCGGAGTTAATCGTGGGCACCGAAAAATTACGCCAACTACGAGAAATATATCCGATCAATCCTGAAGAGGTTGACTCATTCTTTCAGGCGCTAACCCATTCATCGTGGGCGAACGAAGTCGGAAACCGAAATTTGTCCAATGAACGGTTGGAATTTTTAGGGGATGCGGTTCTTGGGTACATTATTTCTGAGTATCTTTTTATCAATTATCCCGATTATCCCGAAGGCATTCTTACCAGATTAAAGAGTGAATTGGTTCGGGAGCGGGTCTTGGCAGAGTTGGCTAACCAGTTGCGGATCTCGGAGCTACTCCGACTTGGGGCGGGTGCCCGTAATGAAAATCAGCACTTTCGCCCTTCTGTGCAGGCCGATGCCATTGAGGCGATAATCGGCTGGCTCACGATCAATCGCGGGCTAGACGAGGCCAAATCCTGGGTTTTGGCACAGTGGCAGCAATTTTTTGAGTCGATCGATCCGGATTTGAATACCGATTATAAAGGAATTCTGCAAGAACAAGTTTATAAGCTATATGCATCGACCCCTGAATATCAGCAGATAGCATGCTTTGGTCCTCCGCATGACCGTCAATTTGAGGTGGTGGTTGAATTCGGCGGGCAGCAATGGGGTTCGGGCGAGAGTAGGACGAAGAAGGCTGCGGAACAAAAGGCCGCCAAACAGACCCTACAGATGCTTGCGGATTTACATGATAAAGGAAACTCTGAAATAGGAAAGAATTATAAAGGCTAACTGACATTTTACCGATCCGGGGAGGCGAAAAAATTGGCTAAGGGGCAATCTTGTAGCTTAACTACCGATTTTTTGCGCGAGATCGAATCGGTTATCAACCAGATTTCTGGAGTGGTTTCTAGTAGATTAGTAACCGACCGCGGTGGAACTCTAGTGGAGATTCACGTTCTGTACGATGGAAAGCGTGCCCCTAAATTCGTAGCCCAGGATATCCAGACGCTGTTGACATCGCGGTGGAATATTACTATTGATAAAAAGATTATTAGCATTGCTCAGATCGGCAATAAAGAAAAAACCCCGAAATCATTACGGTTGCAGATTTGTGGGGTCGAGATGCGTAATCGCGGTCTGGTCTCGGAAGTCTCGGTTGAGCTTGGCTTGAATGGGCAAGTTAAACGTGGGACAGCTGCGGGACCTGACACGGTGACCAATAAGATGCGCATTGTAGCTAACGCTGTATTGAATTCGCTGGCGCAGTACCTGCCGGACACTTGCCAATTGGTCTTGGAGTCTACCTCCATTGAGCGGGTTGCGCATAATGACGTGATTGTTGCTTGTGTTACCATCCTTTATCCGAACCGCCAGGAGACTTTGCTGGGGACGTGCATTGTTGAACGAGATCTTGTTCTAGCCACGGTAAGAGCCACTTTGGATTCTCTTAACCGCCGCTTCGCTGTATTAGCTGCAGTATAGAACCAGGAGGCATCAGCATATGGAAATACTAAAGGTATCAGCAAACTCAAACCCCAAATCACTAGCAGGAGCAATTGCGGCTCTCGTCAGACAACATGGGCGTGCGGAGTTACAGGCCGTTGGCGCCGCCGCGGTAAACCAGTCTATTAAGGCGATTTCTATTGCGCGGGGTTACGTCGCCCCAAACGGGATTGATTTGGTTGCGATCCCCTCGTTTAATGAAATTGACATCGACGGTCAGCAGCGGACAGCCATCAAATTTTTGTTGGAAAAAAGATAGCTAGGCCACATTTAGTAATATTCTGCCTAGACAAGCATATAGATTACCCAAGAAAACTAGTGGGGGAATCTGTATGCCTGGGGATAATCAGATTCGTGACCTAGAGCTGCTTGCGCGTGTTCGGGCCGGAGATTGCAATGCCATGGAGCAATTAGTTGAAAAGTATACTCCACTGGTGCGCTATATTGTCCGCAATTATTACGCCAAGTTTTTCGAATTTGAAGACTTGATGCAAGAAGGTATGATCGGGCTGATCAATGCGGTTAACGAATATGATCATACCAGATATAACATCAAATTCTCTTCTTTTGCCTACATTTGTATCATCCGCAAGATTTACAATGTGATTAAGCGGATTAATGGTAACAAGCACCGCGCCTTAAACGATGCTATTTCTCTATTTAGTTACATTAATCTGGATGAAACCCGGATGGTAATGGATATTATCGAGAACGATGATCGGAAAGCAAATCCTGAAGAGGCGATTGAGTCCAGGTTCATCGATGAACGGATCGATCAGCTTTTACGGGATCATCTTTCTATCCTTGAGTATACTGTCATTCGCAAACTACTAGAGGGATACAGTTATAATGAGATTCAAGAGGAGTATGGCATTGCTCCAAAGGTCATTGATAATGCTCGGACGCGGGTGCGGTTAAAACTACAGCGAATTGTTACAAAATACGGATCTTTGCTTAACCCACAGGTACCCAAAAAAACTCGTCGCCGTGAAGATCTTTACTATGATTTTGAATTACCCCAGATGCGCCGGGTTGGAACCTCGGATTATTAGATTTGCCCTGCTTGTAGGCTAAGCGGGTTTCTTTTTTTTAGGGGCTATGATAAAATGGTAGCTGTATTTTGGTGAAAAGTGGGTGTGCTTTTGTATCTGGCACGTTTATCGCTTCAGGGCTTCAAATCATTCGCCGAGCGCACCACCCTTGAATTCGAACCAGGGATTACGGGCATCGTTGGACCAAATGGGAGCGGTAAAAGCAATATTGCTGATGCGATCCGCTGGATCCTAGGTGAACAGCGGATCAAGAACCTTCGTGGGTCTAAACTTGAAGATGTGGTTTTTGCCGGCAGCCAAGGGAGCAAACCCGTGGGTATGGCCGAAGTAACCATGACTCTGGATAACTCAGATGGCCGTCTAAATCTCGATTATGCTGAAATAGTCATTTCGCGCCGGGTCTTTCGCTCTGGAGAGAGTGAATTTTTTATTAATAACAATCCGTGTCGCCTCCGTGACATTCAAGAGCTTTTCATGGATACCGGAGTGGGGCGGGATGCTTTTTGCGTTCTTGGCCAACAAGACATCGACACCATTTTAAGCCCCAATTCGGAGGATCGTAAGCGGTTTTTTGAAGAGGCTGCGGGGGTCGTTAAATTCCGGATCCGCAAACACGAGGCTCAACGTAGACTTGCTGAGACCGAGACCAATCTGATTCGCTTAGCTGATATTCTTCATGAGATCAAGGGGCAGTTAGGGCCGTTGGCTAGGCAGGCCAACAAAGCCGAACGCTACCGGGAGTATCAACAAGCGCTCCAAGCCAACGAAATTTTATTGTTGGCCGAGCGATATACCACCGGAAAACAGCAGACCAATCAATTCAGCTCTCAAGTGGACAAGCTCAAAACCGAACAGGCTGCGGCATTAAGCCGCCAGAGCGTTGGCGAGGCCGCCCTGGAGGAGCAGAAGTTAGCGTTAACCACCCTAGAGCAGGACTTGGAGGCGCTCCGCCTTCAAGACCTTGAGATCACTCGGGCATTGGAGCAATGCCAGGCTGATTTGCGTTTGGCTGAAGAAAAACAGGATCGCTGGCAGGGCGAACTCATTCGCAGTCAGAAGGAGCTCGATACCCTAACTAACTCTATCTCCCAGGCTCAGGCCGATATCGACTTGCGCCGCGAGGCGCTTGCTGCGGCTGTGAAACGCGCGGAAAACATCACGCGCGAAGCTACTACAGCCGGGGAGGGTGTACGTGCAGCCCAAGTTAGGCTAAGTGAGGCCTCTGCTAGTGCGGCAAACGCAGAAAAAGCGCTTTTTGCAGCGATGGATCGTGTCAAAGAGCTAGAGTCCCGTCTCAGTGTAGCTGAAACCCAAGGTGAACAGGCTGCGGCTGAATTGGCTCGGATAGCGGAGCAAATTGAGGCGATCGATTCAGAGATCGCTGGAATACAAGAACAACATCAGACCAACCAAGCAGCGCTTCGACTAGCGAATGAAAAACTGGTCGCGTTAGATAGCCGGAGGCAGGAGATAATTACAGCCAAGGCCGGCCTTGAGGAACGAATCAAGGAACTGCGGTCTCAGCAGGAACTGGTCAAGGAAGAACTGGGCCGCGCAGCTTCTGAGCTTCGTGCTCTCCAAAATTTGCAGGAGAGCGGGGAAGACTTGTTTGGCGGGGTCAGACGGGTAGTTCAGGCCATGCAGTCAGGTCGGCTAGCCGGGATCATTGGCGTGGTCGCAGATTTAGTTGCGGTGCCGCGAGGATACGAACTAGCCATCGAAACTGCCTTGGGCAGCAATATCCAATGTTTGGTTTCTGTTGATGACCAGGCAGCTGAAGCAGCAATTGCTTGGTTGAAGCAGCACAAAGCAGGGCGAGCTACCTTTTTGCCCTTAAATATAATTACCGGGCGTCCAATCCCTTCGGCTGAACTTGCTAAGGTTAAAGCGGTTGCTGGTTTTATCGGATTAGCTTCGGAGATGGTCTCAGCAGAGGCTAAGTTGTCTGGGCTTAAAGATTACCTATTAGGCCGCTCTCTCGTGGCCGAAAATCTAACAACCGCCAGGAAAATCGCAAGCCTGACCAATTACCGCTACCAAGTCGTCACCTTAGACGGCGATATTATTCGTCCCGGCGGGTCCATGACCGGTGGTTCCCAACGGCAGAATACCAGTGGCCTGCTGCAACGGAGGGGGCGCATTACCGAACTATCGGAGAAGGTAGGGGAGCTCACGGAGAAGCTCGAGAAGGTCACAAACGCACTAGCCGAACTAGCTGCCGAGCAGGATCGTTTAGCTGTTGAGCTTACCCATAGTGACCGTCAACATACGGAGTTACGTCTTGAGCAGGTTGCCATCCAAAAAGAGTTGGCTGCACTACTTCAGTCAATAGAGGCTTTGAATAAGCGCAAGCATACCTATGCCGAGCGAATCCAAAGCATTGCCAGCAATGACGCTGCTGAAACAAAAGAACAGCTAAGGGCAGAGCTAGAGGCGGCCAATTTCAAGCGAGAGCAAGCTCAAGAAGGTTTGACACAGGCTAAGGTCCTGGTACAAGAGGCCCAAGCGGAGTTGGACCGGCAGAGATCGGTGGCTAGCCAGATTGAAACCGAACAGGCGATTGAAAAAGAAAAACTTGATCGGTTAGAGGCAGAGCTTAGGCAGGCTATCTCTTTCCAGGAGTCTTTGAGCGGGCGGATTAATGAGTGCCAAGTCTTGATCAACCAGGCTCAGCAGGAGATTAATGCGGCTAAGGCGGGCATCCAGAATGCCGGTAAGGCTAAAGAAGGCTTGGAAGCAGAAAAGCATGAGATCGTAGGTTTGTATCGCCAGAAGCGCAGCGCGAGAGAAACGCTCCAAGCCGGATTAGCCGAGAATGAAAATAAGTTGCGTCTGCTGCGGCGGGAAGTGGCCAATATTACCTCCGAGCTTCACGAGCAAGAACTCGAACTTATCCGAATCCGGTCGGAGCAGGCAGCCCTGCTGGAACGCGCGCAGGATAGCTTTGACCTGATGGAAGAAGAGTTAGACCAGGTCGATTTGGTAGGGGTTGACTTGGAGCAAGCAAAAGCCAAAGTCGCTGAGTACCAGAATAAGCTCAAGATGCTCGGGCCAATCAATCCTGATGCCGAAACAGAGTACCAAGCAGCCAAAGAACGTTTTGATTTCTTGACCGGTCAGTATAATGATCTGATCCAAGCCAAGCAGGATCTTGATAATGTTATCACTGAAATTGAAGAGACTACCGAAGAGCAGTTTGCCGCGACTTTTGCCCAAATTCAAAAGGAGTTTGGCCAGATGTTTGCGCGGCTTTTTGGCGGTGGTGAGGCTTTTCTTACTCTGACCGAACCAGATAATCTCACCGAAACCGGGGTCGAGATTATGGCTCAACCACCAGGGAAAAAATTGCAAAATCTAGCCTTATTGTCAAGTGGTGAGAGGTCCTTAACTGCAATCAGCTTGCTCTTGGCAATACTAAAAGTAAGTCCGGCGCCGTTTACGATCTTGGACGAGGTGGACGCAGCCCTTGACGATGCTAACTTGGATCGATTTGGTGAGGTCTTGAAGGAGTTTGCCCAACGAACCCAGTTTATTGTCATTACCCACCGCAGAACCACCATGGAAACTGCTAACATGTTATACGGGGTTACGATGCAAAAGAAGAAGGGATATTCCGAGGTTGTCTCGGTAAAATTATCGGACTTAACAGTAGGATAATGGGAGGTGCTTAGCCATCGCTAAGGATGGTTTTTTTAACAGGTTAAAGGCGGGACTGGCCAAGACCAGGGCTGGATTTGCCGATAAGATCGAAACGTTGATTCAGGGACAAACCGAGGTGACAGAGGAACTTTATGAAGATCTCGAGGCTATCTTAATTCAGGCGGATTTAGGGGTTGAAGCGGCTGTCGGTCTGGTAGAGACCCTGCGTCAACGAGCCAAGGCAGAAAAAGTTAGGGTTGCCGAAGAGTTGCGGGAGTTCCTCAAGGATGAATTGAAAAAACTAATCGGCCAGCCCGGGGCCTTGATAAAGAATCCTGCAGGGCCGACAGTTGTCATGATTGTCGGGGTTAATGGTACCGGGAAAACAACCAGTACCGGTAAGTTAGCCTATCAATTGGCCGAACAGGGCCAGAAAGTAGTCTTGGGTGCGGCAGATACCTTTAGGGCTGCAGCCATCGAGCAGCTAGAGATTTGGGGCGAGAGAGCTGGTGCGGAAGTGATTCGCCATCAGATGGGTTCTGATCCCGCTGCGGTAGCCTTTGATGCGGTCCAGGCAGGGATCTCCAGACAAGCCGATTATATTCTGATCGACACCGCCGGCAGGTTACATACCCAGACAAATTTGATGCAAGAGTTAGAGAAGGTGGGCCGCGTGATCGGCCGGGCGCTCGAAACTGCCCCGCATGAAATATTATTGGTGATTGATGCAACTACTGGGCAAAATGCTCTCAACCAAGCTAAGCTTTTTGCCAAGGCGGTTCCCATAACCGGAATCATTTTAACCAAGCTTGATGGTACCGCCAAAGGTGGTATTGTGGCCGCGGTAGCTGATACTTTAAAAGTTCCGGTTAAGTTTATCGGGATTGGTGAAGGCGCCGAAGACTTTAAACCTTTCGACACTGAGGCCTTTGTCGAAGCCATCTTTGATCGGGGTTAGAAAATCGCTTGACAGTAAGCTTGTGGATGCGTTATACTCCATCTGTGTGTAAAGTATTTCTACTTAACAGGTGGGGTATTTTGCGTTGTTAGAGCGGACCGAAGTTGCGATTTTACTGGATTATTACGGCAAGTTGCTGACAAAGCGACAACGCGAAGTGATGGCCGCCTACTATGAGGATGATCTTTCTTTGGCAGAAATTGCAGAGAATTTAGGGATTTCGCGGCCAGGCGTGCATGATTTACTGCGGCGGGCCTTATCTCAGTTACGGAGTTTAGAAGATCAGTTAGGTTTGGCAGCCCGCGATCGGCACCGACGCGAGAGCATCAGCCGTATAAAGTCATTGATTGCTAAATTGGCCAAAACAGATCTTTCCACGGCAGCCCGGTCTGATCTGGATGTACTGATGGCTGAAGTGGCCAAACTCGAACAGATTTGATTTATGGAGGGGTAGCGTGCTTTTTGAGGGTTTGTCGCAACGATTACAAGATACCTTTAAGCGCCTGCGTAACCGGGGCAAGCTGACCGAAAAAGATGTCAAAGATGTCTTGCGCGAGGTCAAATTAGCTCTATTGGAGGCCGATGTAAACTTTAAGGTTGTTCGTAGTTTTATCGCCAAGGTCCAGGAGCGAGCAGTCGGCGAAGAGGTCATGAACAGCCTTACCCCCGCCCAGCAGGTGATTAAAATTGTTCGCGATGAGCTCACCGAGCTGATGGGTGGGAGCGCAGTACAACTGCGCTTTGAAGGCAAACCCCCGTATATCATTATGCTCTGTGGACTACAGGGGTCCGGAAAAACCACTACAGCAGGCAAACTGGCCAAATACCTGCAAAAGCAGGGAAAGCGCCCCCTGTTGGTGGCTTGCGACATCTACCGGCCGGCAGCAATTAAGCAACTCCAAGTTGTTGGCGAGAGCCTCAATATTCCGGTCTTTACCCTTGGTGGGCTGGATCCGGTAGTTATCGCCGGTGAAGCTCTTGAACATGCCAAAAAACATAACCATGACTTAATTATCCTCGATACAGCCGGGCGTCTGCATATTGATACCGAGCTGATGGGTGAACTGCAACGAATTCGGGAACGGGTTCCGGTCTATCGCACAATTTTAGTGGTTGACTCCATGACCGGTCAAGACGCGGTTACGGTGGCAGAAGAGTTTAATACCGCAATTAACATCGATGGAGTTATTCTCACGAAACTTGATGGTGATGCGCGTGGTGGGGCTGCTCTGTCGGTTCGTTCGGTTACCGGCAAGCCGATTTTGTTCGGCGGATTCGGTGAAAAGAGCGATGCCTTGGAGGTCTTTCACCCGGATCGGATGGCAAGTCGCATCCTCGGAATGGGGGACGTGCTTAGCCTAATTGAAAAAGCTGAGGCAACCATTGATCAGGCTGATGCGGTCAAGATGGGCAAGCGGATGCTTTCTGCCGAGTTTACCCTTGAGGATTTTCAAGCCCAAATGGAACAAATGAAAAAGCTCGGGCCGTTAGATCAAATTCTGCAGATGATGCCGGGGGCAAACAAGATTAAGGGACTGGATAAAATCAAAGTCGATGAAAAACATCTGCAGCGGATCGAGGCGATGATTAAGTCGATGACCCCGGAGGAGCGACGCCGACCAGAGATTATTGATGGCAGCCGTCGCAAACGTATTGCAGCTGGGAGCGGGGTTAAGGTTCAGGATGTCAATAAATTATTGAAGCAATTTGAAGAGTCTCGGAAACTGCTTAAGCAGTTGGGAATGTTAGAAAAGAAAGCTAAAAAGGGTGGATTATTTTCACTCTTTAAATAGATGACTAGTTGTAGGAGGTGAAATCCATGGCCGTAAAAATCAGACTAAAAAGAATGGGTGCCAAAAAAAGCCCTTTCTATCGGTTAGTTGTTGCTGACTCTCGTGCTCCCCGTGATGGGCGGTTTATCGAGGAGATTGGATATTACAATCCGATTGTCGAGCCGGCTGAGCTATCCGTTGATAAGGACAAAGCGCTGGAATGGCTCTTAAAAGGCGCCCAACCTTCGGATGCTGCGCGTAGGCTCTTAAGTCAGGCCGGTGTCTTGGAGCGTTTGCACTACGTAAAGGCAGGCAAGGTTTCCGTAGCAGCAGAAGGCACCGAAGGATAAAACGGAGGTTGTTCTTGTGAAAGAACTTGTTGAATTCATGGCCAAATCGCTGGTCGATAGCCCGGAACAGGTTCAAGTGGTTGCCATTGAAGATGAGGACGGGATTAGGCTCGAACTCAAGGTAGCTGATGAAGATGTTGGCAAGGTTATCGGACGTCAAGGCAGAATTGCTAAGGCTTTGCGGACCGTCCTCAAGGCGGCAGCGGTTAAAGATGGCCGAAAGATTTCACTAGAAATTGTTGAATAGGTGGTTCTAGTGTCATACGTCGCAGTGGGTAGGATAGTTGGTGCATATGGCCAGCAGGGCTGGGTTCGGGCTGAACCGCTGACCGATTTTCCGGAGCGTTTTGCCAAGCTGGAGCGCCTTTATATTAGCCGAGATCCGGCAGATGACTTCCCACTACCGTTGAGACTAGAGCGGGCAGAGCACGTTGGCAATAGCTTGGTGCTTGTATTTACGGGCATTACCGATGAGATCGGCGCAGAAGGGCTTGTAGGTTCTTACTTGTTAGTGCCGGAAAGTGAACGGTTTCCTTTGCCTCCCAATCGGTACTATATAGATGACCTTATTGGTTTAACCGTAGTTGAAACTAGTGGTGTTTCCGTCGGCCAAGTAACCGAGGTTATCAATAATCCCGGCAATGATTTGTTGCTTATTCGGACAAGTGCCGGTAATGAGCTGCTGTTACCGATGGTTAAGAGCTTTGTTCACCAAATTGACTTAGCTGGCAAAGTGATTACCGTTACGATCCCCCCGGGGTTGGAGGAGTTATAGTGCGCATCGATGTCCTTACACTTTTTCCGGGGATGTTTTCGGGGGTATTCGGCGAGAGCATCATCGGACGGGCACAGGAATCGGGGCTAGCTAAAATATGGCTCCACAATATCCGTGACTGGGCAGAAGGGAAACACAAAGTGGTCGATGATACCCCTTATGGGGGTGGCCCGGGAATGGTGATGAAACCGGAACCGTTAGCGCACGCCATCAGAGCGGTATCAGCCATGGCTGAACCACCTGACGAGATCATCTTGCTATCGCCCCAGGGTGAGGTATTCTCACAGACAACGGCAGCCGATTTGGCTCGCAGCAAACGCCTTGTTTTTGTCTGCGGACATTATGAGGGAATCGATGAGCGAGTTATTTCGGCGCTGATTACCAAAGAGTTGTCGATCGGAGACTATGTGCTAACCGGTGGGGAAATTCCGGCGATGGTCATTGTTGATGCGGTGATCAGGTTAATTCCCGGCGTCTTGGGATCAAGCGAGTCGGTCCAAGATGAATCATTTCAACAAGGATTGCTTGAATATCCCCAATACACCAGACCTGCGGTATGGGAGGGTTTAGCAGTCCCCGAGGTTCTGCTTAGTGGACATCATGCCCAGATCGAACGGTGGCGTAGGGAACAGTCAATATTACGGACCTTTTTACGCAGGCCCGATTTGTTGGCTCAGGCTGAACTGACAACTGACGACCGCAAATTTTTAGATCAGATTAAACTTTCGCTAGCGAAAGGAGGCGAATCAGAATGGATCTAGTTTCTGCCGTGGAAAATAGTAGCATGAGGAATGATATCCCCCAGTTTCGTGCTGGTGATACAGTTCAAGTAGCCGTGAAGGTTGTTGAAGGTGGGCGCGAACGGATTCAGGTTTTTGAAGGCGTTGTCATCCGGAGGCGGGGCAGCGGTTTGAGTGAGACTTTCACTGTCCGTAAGATTTCGAATGGCGTCGGTGTTGAGCGGATTTTTCCGTTACACTCACCGAAAATTGCTGAAATTAAAGTTGTCACCCGTGGTAAAGTTCGGCGCAGCCGCATTTACTATCTCCGTAAGCTTCGGGGCAAAGCCGCCAGGATCAAAGAACGGCGGTAAGATTGATACAAGGCCGACTTATCTGGTTAAGTCGGCCTTTTATTAAGGGAGGATTGTGATGCAGGTTCAATGGTTTCCGGGCCATATGGCGAAAACGCTTCGACAACTCAAAGACTGGCTCAAGTTGGTCGAGGGTTTGGTAGAACTGAGGGATGCCCGGGCACCACTAAGTACGGCTAATCCTGAGGTCCGTAAAGTGGGATCAGGCAAGAAACGGTTTGTCGTCTTTACCAAAGCTGATCTGGCGGATCCCGACGGCACGCGGGCCTGGGAGGAGTACTTTCTCAACCAAGATATCCCCTTTTTCTCAGTTGATCCGCGTGACCAGTCTTCAGTGAAGGGGCTGGCGACTTTTTTAAGCCAAGGAAAAGACCGGGCGATCAAGCGTTACATGATCGTCGGTGTGCCGAATGTCGGCAAGTCTACCCTGATCAACGCCATTGGGCGCCGCGCTTCGGCCAAAACCGGAAACCGACCGGGTGTTACCAGGGGTTTACAATGGATCACGGTGAACTCCCAGCTTGAATTGTTGGATACCCCTGGGTTACTATGGCCGAAATTTGCCAATGAGCTGACTGGGCTGCATCTGGCCCTGATCGGCTCAATCAGCGACCAACGTTTTGATATGGAGGAGGCGGCCCTGCATCTGTTGAAGATTCTCGAAGAACAGTCGCCCGGAGCGCTTGCCGACCGGTATGGTTTGGCTTTTCCCGAAGATACATCCTTGGCGGCTCTCTATGACTACTTGATCGCTATCGCCGCTAAACGCGGACATCTGCGTCCAGGCGGAATTGGCGATCCAAATCAGATGGCAATTACTCTGATTAAAGAGTTTCGCGCCGGCCAGCTCGGCCGTATTACTTTGGAGCTCCCCAATGATTTGCAGTCCTTTGAGAGGGAAAATTAGTAGCAAAGACGAAGATCACAAGGATGATGAATCCCATTCCTGATCCGAGAAAACTCACCGTTCAAGAGATCGAAGCCATCCTGGTCAATTGCGATAGCATTGCTATACCACAAGAGTTTCTGGCTTTACTAGCCGAGGATTCTCGGCAAGGTGTCCACCGGTTATTATCAGCCTATTACCGGAGCAAAGACCGTGCAGAACGTCTGGCGCAACAATGGCAAAAAATGTGTCGGTTTGAGCGACCGATTTGGGAGGCCGGCGGACTGGTCTGCGGAGTAGACGAGGCCGGACGTGGTCCTTTAGCTGGTCCAGTTGTTGCCGCTGCGGTTATTCTACCCCCAAATTGTTTTATTCCGGGATTAACTGATTCTAAAGCGCTCAGCTCCGAGAAGCGAGAACAACTCTTTGCCCAGATTACTGAGGTGGCGGTGGACTATGCCGTAGGCATTGTGGAACCAGCGGAGATCGATCGGGTTAACATCCTCCAAGCTACTTATCAGGCGATGTCCTTGGCAGTCTCCGACCTTGTGATACCATCTCAGAGAATTTTGATCGATGGTAATTCTACCTGCCCACTGTTGGGTCAACCCCAGAAGGCGATTGTCAAAGGTGATGCGCTTTCTGTTAGTATCGCGGCGGCTTCAATTTTGGCCAAACAAACTAGGGATGCTTTAATGGTAGATTTGGACTCACTTTACCCTGGATATGGTTTTGCTGAGCATAAAGGATATGGTACTGCTGCTCACCTGGCTGCTCTGGCCAAGCTAGGCCCATCTCCCATTCACCGCAGGTCTTTTGCTCCTGTTTCGACCCTGTGCGAAAGGGAGCCTGATCATTTTGAACCGAGCGACATTAGGCAAAGCCGGTGAAGCACTAGCTGCATACTGGCTCGAATGTCTAGAATATCAGATTTTAGCCTGTAATTTATCTTATCCGGCAGGTGAGATCGACCTCGTTTGCCAGCACGAAGAGGACCTGGCCTTTGTGGAGGTAAGGGTAAGATCCGCCTCTAGCCTGCAGTTGCCGGCGGAAAGTATTTGCCGAAGGAAGCAACAACGCTTATACTTGGCAGCGACCACCTATTTGGCCGGAAAATCCGGATTATGCCAATCTTTCCGGTTTGACCTGGTAGAAATTGTTCTAATGCCCCGACAAATTCGACTTAGTCTGCTACCGAATTTTCTCAATATCCGGAGGTGGTGGTGATGTATGCTGCCGCCTGGGGAGCTGTGATTAGTGATTTAAGGCCGCGTCTGGTCCGAGTAGAAGTGGATGTTAGCCGGGGACTGCCTGCCTTCGAAATAGTTGGACGCCCCGCGCAAGTGGTGAGAGAGAGCCGCGATCGGGTTAGGGCCGCTTTACGCAACTGCGGTCTGGATTTTCCAGCCAGAAGAGTTACTGTTAATTTAGCACCAGCCGATTTTCCCAAATCTCAGTCATTTTTGGACCTGCCTATAGCTTTAGGTATCCTGGCTGCCACCGGTCAGATTAAAACAGGAACCCTGCGAGAATGTCTCTTTGTCGGGGAACTGTCTTTGGCCGGGCATCTCCAGCCGATTCCAGGTTCTTTGGCCATCTCTCTGTTAGCTGCAGAACATGGACTAAACTTGGTCTGTCCGGCCAAGAACCTGGCAGAGGTCGAAGCTGTAGCCGGTATCAGGGTCAACGGAGTCACGGAGTTCGCTGAGTTTGTACGTTCGCTTAATGGCGCATCAATCAACTGGCACTTGACCTCCGGACGTTTACAGCTACCCCGTGTCTCGGGCGATCCGTGGATCGAAAACGGTATCATCGGTGGGGTGTTGGTTCGTCGTTGTTTGACAATTGCGGCTGCCGGGGGACATCACTTGGCGATGATTGGGCCGCCGGGGGTTGGAAAAACCGTCTTGGCCAAGGTTTTGCATGGATTGCTCGCTCCGCTCAGCCTTCCAGAACAGCTGGAGGTAGCGCAGCTTTATTCTGCAGTTGGCTTACCGGTGGCTGAATTGCTTAGCGGAGTGCCACCATTTCGCCGGCCGCACCATAGTCTAACCCGCGCGGGCCTGATCGGAGGCGGGATCCCGGTAAAACCTGGCGAGCTAACCCTGGCTCATCGCGGTCTTTTATTCTTGGACGAGCTACCGCTATTTCAACGTCAGGTGCTCCAAGCTCTGCGGGAGCCGCTTGAGGCCAAACAGGTGGTGCTCGGCCGTGCGGCAAAGCAAGTAATTTTACCGGCGGCCGTCCAACTAGTCTGCGCCTTTAATCTTTGCCCATGTGGTTATTATCAGTTTCAACCCGAGCGCTGCAAATGCTCGGAGCGAGAGGTTACGAGTTTTCTTAAGCCGGTAACCGGCCCGCTAGCCGACCGAATTGATCTACGGCTGGCAATTGCGAGACCATTATGGGAGGAGCAAAGCAGCCCAGGTGGGCAGTTTACTCTTTCGGTTAGCGAGGCTAGAGCAGAGCTTCAGGGTCGAACTGCCCCTCTTGAAGACCGGTTGCCGCGAAGTGCGGTTCAATTTTTGCGTTTGCTGGTTCAAAGTCATAATCTCAGCGCCCGGGCCTATTTTCGTTTGCTATCAGTTGCCTCGACGATTTCTGCCTTAGCGAACAGCGAAT
>CAZAAT010000014.1:0-39863 GCA_964483175.1 uncultured Bacilli bacterium | reverse complement strand
CCAACTCGCCGAAAGACCTGGCAAGAGCATCAATCCGCCCGAAGAGGGGATTTTCCGGCCCAGGTAGTTTTCGGCCAACCAGCCGGAGCGGGTCGATAGCCCATGTAATAAAGGCATTGCTAGCCAAGTCGTAACTACTGAAGTTAGGGTTAAGGCCACGATGGAGTCTAGCGCGGTCATCAGCGCCCTTCTTTCCACAATCTGATTGTTGTCCGGAGGATATCCTGAAATTGACGATAGCGGTGAAGATAGCCGGCGAGATCTTTACCGGTAAAAGCATGTTCCATCGGTAAAGGAATTTGCGCAATTGATAACCCAGCTCGGACCGCTCGTACGGTAAGGGCGAGTTCTAAACCAAACCCCTCCCCTAGCGGTGTTAATTTAGGAATATCCCGCTTGAAAAAGGCTCGCTGCCCCGAAAGCACAGCCGGAAAACTTCGGCCAGTGAGCAAAAACATACTGCCACTGGCCAACTTTCTAACCAACCCCACCCCTCCACTCCCTTTAGGAGAGGTAAGCGCTGCAACTGTCATTCGCGCCTCACCGACGAGTAGCGGCTCAACTAAACGGGGGTAGTACTGAGCTGTCTTCCCCAAATCGGCGTCGAGTAGTACAATGATTTCACCTTGTGCATGTTTGAGAGCGGTCGTTACCGCCGTGGCTTTCCCTTTATTGACGGGCAGCTGAATCAGCTCAACCGGAAACTCGGCAGCAATTTTCGGTGTTAGATCAGTTGAACCATCATCGACGACAATCAGCTGTTGGTGACGATGGCGTTCTACAACTGCACGAATGGTGGCAGCGATCCGCTCTTCTTCGTTAAATGCCGGGATGATAATTGTGACTGCGCTCATCATTAATCGCTCCGCTTAATTCCAAGATAAACCTGGCCTTCTCCTGAAGAGTTGATAGCGTACCCGGAGCAGTATGAACTTTTAGGCCAACCTGAGCTAACTGCTCTTGAAACCAGGGACTGCGCTCGGCCTCTCCGATCAAAACGATATTCTGAGCACCAATCGGATTGCCCGCTGAAAACTGGATCAGGCCGCGTTGTTCAAGACTGGATAAACTCGGGCCACGCAAACCGACGGCGAGAACACCGGCTAACACCTTAAAATCATCGAGCTTGACCTGACTCCAACGTTCAGGATCGGTTTCGAGCTGAGCAACGACCAATCCGCCGCTCTCCTCAAAGAGCTTCTTTAAACTATTGACATAGCTGTTCGTTACCGAGCCTTGCTTAACAAAGGCAAAGGTTTGATTTTGCAATTTTCCGGCAATTGTCTGGGGCACTAACCACTCGATAAATTTACGTTCTTGGCCCAAATCAACTCGCAATAGGTTAATTTGTTGAGTCAGTTTTTGGTTTTCAGAGCGCAAGGAGGCAAAATCGCGTTCCAAACGATTTACTAATTCCATTTGGCTCTTGACCAGCGTTTCGTCGGAGAACAACGCTCCACCAACCAGTACCCCCAGACCGAAGGCTAGGAAAACAGCCACCAGGGTAAAAAGGTGATAGCGGTAATCAATCAGCATGCAACAACCACCTTAAAAGCCCAAAGATGCTTGCAGATACAGCAGCAAAAGCCTACTCCAACTGCGCAAGGGCTCTGCCATTGACAACAATACCAGTAACGGAATACCGGCCGCAACTAACATGGGGATAAGATACAAAGCTCGTACTTTGCCGGAATACAAGGCATCTACACCTTTAGCATCAACCAAGATTTCTCCAACTTTAAGTCTTACCAAAAACGTACTGCCCATTCCCGGACGGCCTTTATCCAAAAAGTCGATCATGTTTGAATGTGTTCCAACGGCAACAATGAGTTTGGCCCCCTTCTCATAAGCCAAGAGTAAAGCCAAATCCTCACTAGTACCCGGAATATTCCAAACTTGTCCAGATAGACCCAAGGCGCGGAGGCGTTCGGCGCCCGGGGCCCGCCCATCAACATACCCATGGACTACCAACTCGGCACCGCTATTCAGGGTCTGGTCACTGACACTATCCATATCGCCAACGATAATATCCGGCTGCCAACCCAGATCACGCAGAGCATCCGCACCACCGTCAACACCAATCAAAACGGGTTTTACCTCATCGATGTAACTCGCCAAGGCTGCCAGATCCTCCTGGTATCGTTTGCCACGGACAACGACCAGGACATGTTTCCCTTCTAATGATTGCCTGAGATCTGGAACCGGATATGCTCCGGTAATCAGCCCGAGTTCTTTTTGAGCATATTCAAGGGTATTGGCGACAAACTTGGCCAACTCTGAATTAAGATTCTCGCGCGCGACCGTTAGATCGGCCTCAAGCTGTTCTCTGGTATAGGGTTGCAGAAGAATTTGTCCATGGGGATGGGTTAATTTACCCTGAAGGTCCAATTCGCTAACAACACCATCGAGCTCGCCCAAATCAGTATTGTTTAACGTCTGGAACAAATAAACCCCTCGTTCGAGTAGAAAGAGGGGGCCACTGTTGGGATACCGACCAGAAATAAAAGGTTTTTGATTGATCACAGCAACTACTCGGGCCTCATACAGAGAAGCTGCCGCAACCTCATCAAGGTCTTGATGAGAAATAATCACAATTTCTCCCGGCTGAACCCTGGTAGCTAGTTCTTTGGTTCGCTCTCCCACCCTAACCACTGATTTTATCGGGCGGGACATCTTCCAGCCTCCTAAGTAAATTATGCGGTGGAAATACCAAGTTTGATTAAATCGGCTACTCTGGCGATGAAGGCCGAATTAGTGGGCTTGCCTTTGTTGCTGCTGATGGTTGCTCCAAACAGCGAATACAGATAATCGATGTCACCATTGGACCAGGCATATTCAATAGCAATGCGTAGCGCTCTTTCGACAACCGTCGGACTGACCCCATATTTTTCGGCGATATAAGGGTAAAGGCGTTTAGTTACACCGTTTAAAAAAGCACGGTCCTGCAGAACTATTAACACCGCATCCCGTAGATAGTTATACCCCTTGAAATGGCCTGGAATTCCTATCTCCGTTAGGATTTCAACCACCTTCTTTTCCCACTCCGGATCCGGTTGGTGGAGGGTCAAGGGTCGATGCAGCGGTTTATCCTGGCCGACCTGGCGCAAGCGTCGTAATAGCAATTCGGTTTTAAACGGCTTGATTATATAATAGCTTGCTCCCAAGTCCAGAATCTTCTGGGTCATCTCTGGTTCCCCGACGGCGGTAAGCGCAACTACCTTTGGCCGAGCAATATCTAATTCTGCCAGCCCTTCTAATACTGCTATGCCATCAAGTTTGGGCATGATCATATCCAGAAGTACAACATCAGGTTGGACTTCTGAAATTAGGCGCAAGGCCTCTTCACCGTCATAGGCAACACCAACAAGCTCTAAATCATGCGTGGAATCGATAGCAGATGCTAACATTTCTACTAAGTCCTGTTCGTCATCGGCAATCAGAACGCGCGTTGCTTTCATGGAAAAAACCTCCATCAGCTATGTTCGCCTTAACGGAGTTTTCTCCTTTCTTCGCTAGGCGGCCGGTGAAGCCTCAACCGGTTCTTGGGCAAAAAGCCCGGCTTCATATGCCATCCACTCCGCAAAAACGCCATACCCACGCGTGGGATCATTCACAAAGACATGGGTGATTACACCGACAAGTTTATTATTTTGGATAATCGGGCTACCGCTCATCCCTTGTACGATTCCACCGGTGATCTCCAGCAGACGCGGATCCGTTATTTCAATAACCATCCCCTTTATCGCAGGCTTGTTTTGCTTATTTACCTTAACTATCTTCACATCAAATTGCTCTATTTTGTCATTGTCAATAACTGTTCGGATGTAAGCTGGCCCGAGCTCTACTTCATGAGCCATCGCTACCGGCAGAGCAGGTTGATTACTCGTGGCAATATTGGTCAAATCTCCGAAGATTCCGATCGAGCAATTCTTAGAAATGATGCCCAGACTTGCTGCCCGTTCTTGAAATAGGCCGATTTTTTCGCCCGGCTGCCCTTTAATGCCCCGTCTGATACCTGCAATCAGAGCCGGAACAATACGACCATCATTAATAATAGCCTGTTCACCGGTGCGGGAATCGGTTACCATATGGCCTAAAGCCGCATATCGCCCGGTAGCGGGATGATAAAAACTTAAGGTGCCTACTCCTGCGGCAGTATCTTCTAAGTATACACCTAAGCGGAGCTGAAGCTGGCCGGTGTCGTCCCTGACCTGAGCTGGATAAACTCGCAAAAGATGCGCCTGGCCCCCACGCACAACCTTGACCATTATCGGGTTATGGCTGGCATTTCGCAGAGCCCGTTCAACATCTAATGGGTTAGTAATGACTACCTCATTGATTTGCACTAATAAATCGCCCGGTTTAATACCGGCATCACCAGCCGGGGTGACGACCGATCCATCAGCAGTTTGAATTCGGGCTAGTTCAGCCACGATCATTCCCTGCTCAGCCAGCATCACCCCAATCGATTCACCACCCGGAACAACCTCCAGTTTCGGCACAACGGAGACAACGCGATCCCGCAAGGGAATCACGCCAAATAAGCTCAGGTCGAGAACGCTGTCTCCCGCTTTTAACGGTCGTAGTATCACCTCTGGGCCAGACTCAATCTGCAGAATACTTTCCTCTGTTTGGCCGGAGATCTTTACTGGCCATAACCAACGGAATACTTGTTCGTGCCCTTCGGTTAACCGCAAGTGTTGAGGAATGCCTAGAGAAGTTTCAATTTTATTAAGACCATACCAACCGGTCAGGCAAAGTATCACCAGAGTCCAGAAAACATATTTACCTATCGTCCGAAGTCGTTGCCGCAAAAAAACCCCTACCTTGTTGCCATTTCGGGGTTTAGCTTCTCCTCCTGCTAGTTAGCTTATGCCTGGCAACTCTCGCTGCCTTTTTTATATCCTTCCGCTTGGGTCAATAAGTCCCGGGCAGCCTGTACAGTTGCTTCGCTGACCGAAACTCCCCCCAGCAAACGGGCCAATTCGCTGACCCTCCCTTGATCATCGAGAATCCGGACCTTAACTGCCGGATATTGACTTTCACCGGTCGCAGTTTTTTCCAAGCGAATATGCTGATCCCCCATCGCAGCGATTTGCGGCAGGTGAGTTACACAAATTACCTGGTAACTGCGGGAAAGCTCAAATAATTTTTCGGCGATGGCCTGGGCAGCCCGGCCACTGGTACCGGTATCAATTTCATCAAAGATTAATATTGGCACGCCTTCGCTGGCAGCGAGTGCACCTTTAAGTGCTAATAACAACCGGGAAAGTTCGCCGCCGGAGGCAACTCGGTGCAACAATTTGGGTGGTTCGGGCGGATTGGCACTGAAACGAAACTCAACCGTATCCAAACCATTCTCGGTCGGGAGATTATCGTTTGTAGGGCTAACCACGACTGAAAAGATTGCTTCGGATAAACGCAGGCTCTTTAAGCCTTCGCTAACGGCCTTTTCTAATCGTCGGGCGGCCTCTTCCCTGTTAGCCCGCAATAACAAACCTTGCTTTACTAGAAGCTCCTGAATACTTGCTAGCTCACTCTCAAGTTCAGCCTTGGATATCTCACTATTCTCCAAAGCGGCCAAATCTGCTTGTGCTTTAGCATAATACGCCAGAACATCAGCGAGTTCCGGGCCATATTTGCGTTTCAGTGAGTCAATTAAAGCCAACCTCGACTCAAGCTTGTCCAACTCCGCAGAATCGAAATTCAACTCCGTAAGATAGGCCCGCAATCGGCCGGCCAAATCGTCCAAGACTACCGAAGCTTCAATGATTGCTTCGTTCGCGTCGGACCATGACTGGTCGATCCGGGCTATTTTGGCCAACGATTCAGCTGCTTGCTGGAGCGCATCAACAGCACTTGGGATCTCCGGCAGTCCTTGCTTAAGCAATCCATAAGCTCTAGCTGATTCCTCAGCAAGTTTTTCGGCGTTACGCAAAATATTGCGGCGCTCGATAAGCTCTAAATCCTCATCGGCCCGCAAATTAGCCTCAGCAATCTCTTTAACTTGGAAAGCCAGCATATCAAGCTGCCTGGCCCGCTCTTGTTCTGAATGGGTAAGCTCTGCTAGTTGGCGAGAAATCTCCCGATACCGATTGAATAGGCGGCTATATTCCGATCTCAGCCGGCTGTTATCCAAGCCGGCATAAGCATCAAGTATTCGCAAGTGCTGTTTTGGACTTAGCAGAGAATAATGGTCGCCTTGGCTTTGGATATCCATCAGGCTGCTGCCAATCTCAGTCAAGTCACTCAAAGTGACCAACTGGCCATTGATTCTACAACGATTGGGCCCGTTGATCTGCAGCCGTCGGGAGAGAATCAACTCTGAATCATCCGAAGCCGAATCTAGCCCTTTCTCATTCAACAGCTCGGCAACGCGTTGGGAACTCGTAATCTTGAAAATGCCTTCAATCACTGCTCCAGTAGTGCCGGAACGCACCTGATCTTCAAAGCCTCGTCCCCCGGTTAACAGCATGATCGCTTCGAGCAAGATCGACTTGCCGGTACCAGTTTCACCTGTAATCACTGTCAAACCTGGATAAAACGGCAGATCCAGCTCTTCTATCAAGACAAAATTTTCAATGTGGAGTTCGGATAACATCGAAATCAGCCTCGCAACTGCCTGAGTTTAGCCTCTAATTCGCTTGCTGTGTGCTCAATACCGGCCAAGTCCATTTCACCTGCTGGCCGATTATCACGAACAATAACCAGTAAACTATCATCACCAGCAATTGTCCCAGCGATCTCGGGCCAACCAAGCGCATCTAGAGCTGCAGCAACCGTATTAGCGGTTCCCGGCGCTGACCGGACAATAATCAAATTTAAACTCCGTTCGATGGAGGTAACAAACTCTCGGAAAATGCGCCCGGCACGACGAATACTACCTGAGGGTGAGTGTTCTTTGGGTAGCCCGTACTTGTATCTACCATCTTCGGTAACTAGCTTGACTAATCCCAAATCCTTAATATCACGGGAAACCGTTGCTTGGGTAACCTTGATCCCTTGAACGCATAACTCGGCGGTCAATTGCTCTTGCGTCTCGATCTCCTTAGACTCGATTAAGTCAAGAATTAGCCGATGCCTTTTTGCTTTCACCGCAAATCCTCCTCACCCATGCCAGCAAGCCGTGATCTGAAGACATCAAAAAAGTTGCTGTCAGGCATTCTAATCAGTTTGGTGCCCAATTGAGAGCGAACGCCTTCGACAACATCTCCGGCCAATAATGGATATCCTACTTGCCCGTCGACGGTGAGCATAACCTCCCCACCCGCATGAACCACCTGAATTTCCACCATTTCGCTGTCTTTGACGACCAATGAGCGATGACGCAAGGCATGTGGGCAAATCGGATTAATAGTTAATACCTTTGCTTCGGGATGGACAACCGGACCACCGGCGGCCAAAGAGTAGGCTGTGGACCCGGTCGGAGTAGCTACTATGACTCCATCTGCTCTATAGCGGTCGGCGCGTTGACCGGAGATAAAGATGTCCACCGTTACAATCCGCGCAAAAGTACCTCTGGTGACTACAAGCTCGTTTAGAGCCAAGTAAGAACCTAAAACCTCGCCCTGCCGCCTAATGACCACATCGAGCATCGTCCGCTCATCAATTTGATGACGGTCGGCAAGTACTTCTGCCAGGGCCGTTTCAATTTGTTTTAGCTCAACCGCAGTTAAAAATCCAAGATGCCCAGCGTTAACCCCAAGCAGAGGTACTGAAAGAGGTGCATAATGCTTGGCTGCGGCTAGCATGGTTCCGTCGCCACCAAGCACAAGACAAAAATCGGGTGGGTTATTTGGTGATTCTTCAGCAAGCCCAATGGAATCAACCAGCACACGTTGGGGCGATACGAGTTCGAATCCCAACTTAGCTGCTAGTTGCGGTAACATCTTAGCGGTTTGGACCGCATGCTGTTTAGACTGATTAATATAAAGGGCGGCGATTGTAATAGTCTTCCCTCCTAGCGCAATTACAGTTGCTCCGCAGCCTGCTGGATTAGCTCCGCAATCTCCGGAGCATTCGGTTTAATTAGCGCAGAAACTCCTTTACGAAAATAGGCTAAAAACTCGATATTACCTTTGGTTCCTTTAATTGGCGAAAAGGTGAGTCCGACACACCCGAGGTTTAGGCCCTCTGCTGAATCCAAGATCTCTGACAAAACCGCCTGCCATACCTGTGGATCGCGCACAATCCCACCTTTGCCCACCTGAGCAGGTCCAGCCTCAAATTGCGGTTTGATCAGGCAAATAAGTTCGCCTTCTTCCGGCAGTAGACTTTCCAGGATGGGCAGAAATTTGGTCACTGAAATAAACGAAGTATCTACCGTTATTAGGTCAGGTTGAAATGCAAGATCTGCTAAGGTGATATAACGCACATTGGTTTTTTCCATCACGATCACGCGCGGATCCTGACGTAGCGACCAAGCTAATTGACCATAACCAACATCTAAGGCAATTACGGCAGCGGCCCCATGCTTTAGTAGACAATCGGTAAACCCGCCGGTAGAAGCACCAATATCCAAACACTTCTTGCCGGTGAGGTTAATTTGAAAATGCTCCAACGCCTTCGCTAACTTAAGTCCACCACGGCTGACATACGGAAGTGGTTGATTGACCAACTCCACACTGATCTCGGACGGGTTAAATCTTGTTCCTGCCTTAAGGTGGATCTTGCCGTTAACCGCGATCGCTCCAGAAATAATCAGGGCTTGCGCTTTCTCTCTAGTGGGAGCCAGGTTGAGCTCCACTATAATCTTATCTAACCGTTCTTTATCCATGACTGGCCCGACGATGCCCAATCCAACCTGTTACCGTTGTACAGATACCCTCAGGGGTCAGACCGATCAGCTCAAGCTGCTCTTGACGACTGCCATGAGGCACAAAATAGTCAGGAACTCCTAGACATAGAGTCGAAGCCGCGATTCCCGAAGCTGAAAACAATTCTAACACGGCAGAGCCGAAGCCACCGAGCACCGTATTCTCTTCTAAGGTGACAACCTTGCCGATCTTGGCGGCATAGCGTAAAATCAAATCCTGATCCAGCGGCTTGATAAAGCGGGCATTAATTACTGTAACATCGATACCCTGCTTGCTTAATTGATCAGCAACTTTCACGGCTGTTTGGACCATCGTTCCGACAGCCAGTAGCAGCAAATCACTTCCTTGCCGTAAGACTTCACCTTTTCCGATCGGTAAAGCTGGCCATGGTTCATCCTCCACCTGATGAGGGCAGTCTAACCGTGGATACCGCAAGGCGGATGGGCCGGGATGCTCAATAGCCGTTCTGAGCATCTGTTTGAGTTCACGTCCGTCTTTGGGCGCCATCAGCACGAGATTGGGCAACGAACGTAGATAAGACAGATCAAAAACACCGTGATGTGTTGGTCCGTCTTCACCTACTACCCCTGCCCGGTCCAAGGCTAAAACAACCGGAAGATTTTGCAAACAGACATCATGGACGATCTGGTCATAACCGCGTTGCATGAAAGTAGAATAAACTGCAACCACTGGCTTATATCCCCCGGCGGCAAGACCAGCTGCAAAAGTGACGGCGTGCTGCTCTGCTATCCCAACATCGTAAAAGCGATCCGGGAATCGGCGAGCGAAGTCATCTAGTCCGGTGCCACTAGGCATTGCCGCAGTTATCGCAACTACGCGCTCGTTCTTGTCGGCCAGCTCAACGAGAGCATTCCCAAACACCTTGGTGTAGCTGGGAATCGTTGACTGCGTTGTTTTTTTCTTGCCGGTATCAATGTCAAATGGCCCCAGGCCATGAAAGGCGGAGGCGTTTGTCTCAGCCGGCCGATACCCACGCCCCTTGGTGGTGAGTACATGAATCAAAACCGGGTCATCCCGTTTTTTCACCTCGGTGAGGGTTGCGGCTAGAAGGTCGATATTATGTCCATCAATAGGCCCATAATACTTAAAACCCAACTCCTCAAAAAGCATCCCCGGAACAAGCAAGTACTTTAGGCTGTCCTTAACCCGCTGAGCCGCCTTGACAACAGTCTCACCTATCGCGGGGATTTTCCGCATTAAAAGCTCAATATCACCCTTTACACGCCGAACAGCCGGATCAGTACGCAGCCTAGTCAAATAGTTGGAAAGCGCACCTACGTTAGGTGCAATCGACATCTCATTGTCATTTAAAATCACCGTGATTTTGGTACCCAAATGGCCCGCGTGGTTAAGGGCCTCAAAGGCCATCCCACCGGTCATCGCGCCATCACCGATAACCGCCAAAACATTGTAATCCTCTCCGGCCATATCCCTGGCCTTGGCATAGCCAAGAGCTGCAGAAATACTGGTGCTGCTATGTCCGGTGCCAAAAGCATCATGCGGAGACTCCGACATCCGCGGAAAGCCGCTTAACCCGCCTAGGGTGCGCAATGAGCTGAAATTGGCATAACGGCCGGTTAAAAGTTTATGGGGATAAGATTGATGCCCGACATCCCAGACAATTTTATCGGTCGGGGTATCATAGCATAAATGTAGTGCTATCGCCAGTTCGACAACACCCAGGCTAGCAGCTAGATGGCCGCCGGTTTTGGAGGTGGTTTTGATAATTTCCCGGCGAATCTCCGCCGCTAGAGCATAGAGTTCACCACGCGACAAGGATCGGAGGTCTTGTGAAGATTGGATCTTCTCCAACAGACGAGACAAAGACTACAACCTCCATTTCATCGTTTCTTACTGCCTAATTCTCTTCGATATATGAACCTAATAACCTTTGCTGTGCTTAAAATTATCTGTTGAGAATAGTTTAGACCAACTTTTTTCCAGGCTGCTTTGCCCCCGATGGTCAGCGCCGAAACCAGCGTAACCAGTAGAGTAGAAATAACAGTCTCCGGAAGACTAGGGTCTAATAACATCAAGCGAAAAACGATCGCAGCAGCCATTGCTCCGCTTAATGTCCCACAGATATCGCCAATCAAGTCATTACAGATGTTGGTAACCTTATCTGCATTGCGAACCAGCCAAACTGCGCTTTTGGCCCCCCGTACCCGAGCCGAGGCCATAGCGTGAAAGGGAGTCTCCACCGCAGCAGCAGCGGCGGTTCCGATCAGATCAAAAAAGATACCAATAGCGACAACGACCAAAACTAAGATAAAAGCCGACACTAGGTCGACCTTTGCTAGGAGGGTTTGCGAAAAAATATTAAAAAACAAGGCAAACAATGCTGCCCAAAAACCCATAGTGAGAAATCGTTTTAACATCCGTGAACTCCTATTCTAAGGTGGCAGCCTTGTGGGTAAAGATTGTGGCATAGGTCCAGCTGGAATTTCCCAACAGCTTACCGGTCGTCACCGATCCGGCGATTTCTCTTTGAAAGCTGCTTGGCAGTGTCACCATCTACCATGCTGAATTACCACTAAGTCCACACTACAATCCCCACAAAGCCCGTCATCCGACAGTCTAGGAGATTTCCTCGGCAGATCACAAACTACTCTAGCCTCTTTTGCAAAGGTGGTTTCAAGTAGCATAAGGCTCTTACCATAGGCCATAGGCAAGAACTTGAACCTACTCCCCACCAACTTCGCTCAAGGCAGGCTACACTGCACCCAACACTATCCTATGTACGGTTCGCATCGGTGAGCAGGTTCACCCTAAGCCGTAGTTCCCCTCAGCGGTTCCCCACGCACTTAGGTCTCCGCGATACTAGGGTCAACGCCCGTATGCCATTACGGATCGCCCCAATACCTTAACCCCCAGCACCAACCCCAGACTGGGCGTCCAAAGCCAGCACCAGAGACTTCATCGATGTGCCCTTTGACGGATCTTTAGGCCCGTCTTCAAGCAGCTGTGACCTGACTAGAATACTGCGCCACCTTAGATTTCATTCAATTAACATTATAGCATACGGCACACAAGAGCCTCAAGTCAGACCAGCTAAGGCGATAATACCAGAAAAGAGATTAGCGCTCCCAGGGCCGCCCCAGCAAAAACTTCGTACGGAGTATGCCCTAAAAGTTCACGCAACCGATCTTCGCGAACTTTTCCGCCATGATAAATGTCATCAACAATCTTATTGAGAATTTCCGCTTGCTTACCGGCCGCATAACGAACACCGGCCGCATCATACATCACAATCAAACCGAAAATTAGCGCCATTGCTGTAATCGGCTCGCGCCAACCCTCAACCATTCCGACGCCAACTATTACAGAAGAGACGGCCGCTGAGTGAGAACTTGGCATTCCGCCGGCGCCTACAAAACGTTCGAAATTAAAGCGCTTATATTTGACAAAAAAGAAAATTACTTTTAGCACCTGGGCGATTAACCAGGCCATAACCGCCGCTTTTAAAACCCCGTTTTCGAAAAATAACAGGCGCAATGCCACCACTTTTAGCCTCCAAGCCTTTAACGATTACGCTTAAGAATATACTCGGCAATCTGAGATAATCCTACCGTATCCCCAGGCAACCCAATAAGTTCGCGCTGCGCAGATTGGATAAGAGCCTGTGCAATCTCCCTGGATTTTTCGATACCGATAACGGCAGGGTAGGTTCCTTTACCCGCTGACTTATCACTGCCGTTGGGTTTTCCAGTAATATGGCTATCACCGACCTCATCGAGAATATCATCGGTGATTTGAAAAGCTCTGCCGATTTTAGCCCCATAACGCTCTAATGCTGCGACTTCGTCAACACTGGCCCCCGAGAGCGCAGCCCCAATCCCAAGAGCAGCGATAATTAAAGCCCCAGTTTTCCGGTCATTGATAGAATCTAGATCATCCAAACTGAGGTTGCCGTCATTGGACAGATCGTCAACTTGCCCGCCAACCATGCCCAGCGATCCAGCTGCTAGAGCCAATTTGCCAATAGCCGTTACAATCCGGGCCGGACCAAAGTGTTCAGCATCAAGATCAGCTAAGATCCGGAAAGCTTCGGTCAATAAGGCATCACCTGCTAACAGGGCCATAGCCTCACCATAAACGATGTGATTTGCAGGCTTGCCGCGCCGGATGTCATCATTATCCATACATGGCAAATCATCATGGATAAGCGAATATGCATGGACCAACTCAACAGCCACAGCAGCCGGCAATAATGGCTCAACCTCACCACCAACCGCCTTACCTGAAGCCAAAGTCAAGATGCCGCGAAGCCTTTTTCCGCCGGCCTGAGAAGTATACCGCATTGACTGATGTAACTGCGCCGGTTGGACGTTAGGATCAGGCAGTAGCCGGTCAATAGCCTCATCAATTAACTTTGCAAGCTCATTAAAATGGGAGTTCATCATCGCATTCATCTTCCTCGGCTTCGATTACAAATGGCTCCCGCATGATCTCACCATCAGCTTGCCTAACCAGCTTTTCAATGCGGGCTTCGGCCTCATTAAGACGCTCATTACAAATCCGACTGAGTTTTATGCCCTCTTCAAACAGGCTCAGTGATTCATCGAGTCCGGCCTCTCCGCTCTCCAATTTCCGAACGATCTCTTCTAAACGATTATATGCCTCTTCATAGGTAGGCTTATTATTTTTCGGCGCACTCACGGTTTTTCCTCCCCTTTAATCTCTATAACCTTAACTCCAAGCTCTCCCCGGGCTAAGCGCACCCGGAGGTCTTGTCCAGGCTCAACTTGGCTGAATATGGTGATGACCTTTCCGGTATAGTCCTGGCAAACGCTGTAACCTCTAGCTAAGGTCTTTAGCGGACTTAAAGCGTTGAGCCTACCGGCTTGGTTTTCTCCAGCTGCCCTGGCCCGTTCGATCATTCTGGTGATATTGAGCGTCATAGTGTCATTCTTGTGTTGGATCTCTTGCCGAGCCGTTCTGACCAGACCACCAACGGCTAACGCCAAGCGACGTTGACTTAAATTGAGTTCCGGACGACTCTTGGTCAATTTCGCCGGACCATGCTGCCATAGTTTAGCGGTTAATTCATCGCACTGCTGAATCTTCCCTTCTATCAAGAGTCTTGGATTGCAAAGATAAGTGTGGGTACGTATCCTGGTCAGACTATCGCGTAGGTTTTGCATCTGGCGTGCAATTGTTACCTCTGCTCTTTCCATGAGGATATCCACTCGCTGACATAACTCGTCCCGACGCGGCACAATTAGTTCAGCTGCAGCTGACGGGGTAGGAGCCCGTTGGTCTGCTGCCAAATCAGCCAAAGTAAAATCGGTTTCGTGCCCTACCGCCGAGACAATGGGTACCGGCGAACTGGCAATAGCTCTAACTACGTCTTCTTGATTAAAAGCATTCAGTTCTTCAAATGAGCCACCGCCCCGGCCGACAATAATCACATCTACATCCGATTGAGCATACAAGTCAGCAAGGGCTCTGGTAATGCTGGCAGGTGCTTGGCTGCCTTGGACCAGTGCCGGAGAAAGCAAGATTTCAATATTAGGATACCTCCGCCGGGCAACAGTGACGATATCTCGGATAACTGCTCCGGTTGGACTGGTAACTACGCCGATTTTTCGTGGGTGAGGTGGCAATGGGCGTTTTTTCTCCTCGGCAAAAAGCCCCTCCGCTCGGAGCCTTTGTTTTAACTCTTCGGCCAACAGATGCAAGCGGCCAAGCCCCTCAGGAAAGACCTCTTCAACCTTCAGTTGATATTTTCCGCCTTGTTCATAAACGCTAAGTGAGCCGGAGACAATAACCTTCATTCCGTGTTTTAGCTCCACAGAAACTGATTCTCGCCCCCGAAACCGCCGGAATAAAACGCACGGCAACACACTTTTCTCATCTTTTAAAGTGAAATAATAATGGCCGGCTCCTGACTTGGTAACCCCGGAAATCTCGCCCCTCACCAAAATGTCTTTAAACCACGGAGATAGCTCAATCTCCTGTTTAATCAATTTTGTAACCTCAATAACGGACAAAATTTTCGGTTCGATCAAACTCATTTGACCACCTCTACAGATTGCGAACTTGTGGGAGTACGGGGTACCAATAAGACAGGGCTAAACCTACAGCGTTATCTCCGCTCAATTTAGGTTCACCAAAATAAATCTGAATACCTTTGTCCCGTTTGGCAAGTCGGTACCTTAGACGTTCACGAATATACTCGTTTGCCGAAACACCACCACTAATCAGGACTTGCTGCAAACCGGTCACCGCTGCTGCTCTAAGTAGCCACTTTTCCAAAACCTTAACGACTGCATTCTGGACAGCCAGTGCAATCTCGGCCGGCTCCGCCCCCTGAGCCAATAAACGTTCCGCTTGAGCCAGAGGCCCCGAAAAGCTCGGAGTTAAGTCCTTAACAGCAGTGGACAATCTAATGGTTCCGCTAGCTTTGGCCGCCAGCCGTTCCAGGTGAACTCCCGCTGGAAACGGTAGCCCCATCTTAACCCCGATCCGGTCGATGAATTGACCGGCATTGAGATCACTAGTACCACCTAACAAAGTGATCTGCGGCCTGCCGCTTTCCCCCACGCCCCAGCCGACCTCTAAGAGTTCTGTCGTCCCGCCGGAGAGATGAATGGCCAAAAAACGTTCGGATTTGGGTAGATACCCTGATGAGGCCAGGGCAGCACAGAGGTGCCCTTCCTGATGGCTGCGCTCAATGAATGGTATGTGAAGTGCGGCCGCTACAGCCCGGGCTATCGCCGTCCCACTTAAAAATACCGGCATGTACGAACCTGGTTGTTGGCGCGGGCTAACACTAGCCACTACTGCGCCGAATTCGCCGGAATCGGCTTGGCCAATAACCTGCTCAACGAGTTCAGGAAGGTGTTTAATGTGGTTAAAAAAAGCCTCCGACTGTCGGAGGCCTCGCTCGCCATGTGGAACTGGGATAGGAATCCGCAGGTCTGAATTGACCACGCCCTGCTCGTCAACGACCGCAACTGAAGTCATATAGTTGCTGGTGTCAATCCCGAGAATCTTCATTTTTTCCCCCTTGTAACCCCTGTCTGAGAAGATTACCAAGAACTCCGTTAATAAATTTGGGCGAAGCTTCATCACCATACTGCTTGGCTAATTCAACAGCCTCATTGATGGCCACACTAGCTGGAATGTCTTCACGGTGAGCCAATTCAAAAACCGCTAACCGTAAAATGTTACGCTCAATACTAGCCAACCGATTGATCGGCCAATCAATGGAATACTGATTGATCAGCGAATCGATCTCTGCCAGGTGGCGGTGTACACCTGAAGTGTGCTGACGGACGAATTCCGCAATATCTTCAGTCAAGGCCAGGTCTTCGATGAGAAGCTGAGTTGACTCTTCTATGGGGAATTTGCCGACCTCGGCCTGATACAAAGCTTTCAAGGCAATTTCACGGGCTAAACGCCGACCCAACTAGTTCACCTTCACTTTCTACTATCTGAGAAGAACTGATCCAAGACTCCCCGCAAATTCTGGTCCCGATCAGAGCGATTGCCAAGCCAATAGCCAAGATAAACCAAGATCAGCACAAACAGGGTCTTCAGGATCCCATAAGCTATTGCCATCCAACCCAATAACAAGCCGAGAATGACCCCAATTATTTTTCCTTTGTTTTTGATCGCCCACAAAAGAAACTCTTGAAACTCTGGCTGCACGAAACCAGCCCCCTTACTTAACTCTGGCTTTTTGCAAGGTCGTCGAAATTTCTCGGACGGCTATATCAATATTTACATCAGTAACTCCCACTGTATGAGCCAGATATTCTTGCACTCTGGTGTGCACCTGATCAGCTAACTGCGGGATATTTGTGTCCGGAGCAACCTCTAGAGCAAGCTTAACAGTTAACTTGTCTCCTGGATTTGACACCGATGGCCGAATCGTACGCACTCCTTCAATTTCCGAGGCAGCTCTCTTGATTAAGGTTTCCACAGCAGCCTGAGAAATAACAATCGTACCGAGGGTGGTTTCCTTAACCAGCCCCTCAGGTTCGCTTTGCCGCTGTAAACTCAGATAAAGCCCGATTACAGCAATGGCAAAAGCTAAAACTCCTCCCAGGCCGGTCTCGGTCTGATGGGCCAGTACCCACTCGGAGATCGCCATTAAAGTGATGGTGGGATCCCATCCCAAGGCCACTCCGATAGCACACACGGCCAGCACCAAAATGACGACCGAACAGATAAAGACAATGCTCCGCACCGCCAAGCTCATACTCAGTCCTCCTACTTGACTCTGGGCTGCTGTTCCGGCTCAGTTTTTTCCTCTGGTGGAAAACTAACACCTAAAACGTTAACATTTACTTCAACCACATCTAAACCGGTCATGCTGGCGATGGCTTTACGTACGTTAGCTTGAACTTTATAGGCAACCTCGGGAATTATCACCCCGTACATTACGACTATGGATAGATCCACTGCGGCTTCGCGTTCACCAACCTCGACCTTGACCCCTTTAGATAGGTTTTTTCGGCCGAGCAACTCTACTATGCCCCCAACAATGCCGCCACTCATCCCGGCCACGCCTTCAATTTCGATGGCCGCTAATCCGGCAATAACTCCAACTACCTCATTAGCAATACGAATTGAACCAATATCAGTGCGACTCTCATTCTCAGCCACAGACAAGACCTCCCTATCATGGCATTTTCTGCACTTATTATACCGAAGCACCGCCTCATTGGCAAACACGCCATCAATCTTCTAGCACCCGACGTTGGAGAAAATTCGTATAGATTTCTCCCTTGCGGAAAAATGCATTATCAAGAATTTTACGTTGAAAAGGAATCGTTGTTTTGATTCCTTCTATCACCGTCTCATCTAATGCTCGCTGCATCCGCGTGATTGCCTCATCACGATTAGGCGCCCAAGCGATAATCTTCGCGATCAGCGAATCATAGTAAGGCGGAATCGTATATCCGGGATAGAGCGCACTATCTACCCGGACCCCAATGCCACCGGGTGGTAGGTAAGTAAGAATCTTGCCAGGAGACGGACGAAAATCATTCTCCGCATCCTCTGCATTGATCCGGCACTCGATGGCGTGTCCACGCGGAACAAGATCTGACTGAGAATAGCTTAATTTATGCCCGGCAGCCACCAGAAGTTGCTCTTTAATGAGGTCGACTCCATAGATCATTTCGGTTACCGGGTGCTCAACCTGAATACGGGTGTTCATCTCGATAAAATAGAAATTACCGTATTTGTCATGTAAAAATTCGACTGTCCCGGCGTTGGTGTACCCGGTAGCTAAAACAGCCTGCACTACGCGCTCTCCCATCTGCTGACGGACCTCATCCGAAATTCCGACCGCCGGTGCCTCTTCGAGAACTTTTTGGTGCCGCCGTTGCAGACTACAATCGCGCTCTCCGAGATATATACCGTTGCCATGTTCGTCGCAAAGGATTTGAAACTCGATATGCCGCGGCTCCTCGATGAATTTTTCCAGGTAGACTTCGGGATTGCCAAATGCAGCCTCTGCTTCATTACGAGCCATCCGCAACGAGCGGGTCAGGTCCTCATCATTATGCGCAATCCGCATCCCTCTACCGCCACCACCGGCCGAGGCTTTGACAATTACCGGATAACCAATCTCTTTGGCGAGCTTAAGCGCTTCGAGATCATCCGTTATCGGCCCATCACTACCCGGGACTACCGGAACCCCAGCTTTCGCCATCGCGGATTTAGCTTTAGCTTTATCCCCCATGGCAGCGATCGCTCCTGCCGATGGCCCAATAAACTTGATGCCGTGCGTTTCGCAAATTTCAGCAAAATAGGCATTTTCGGCCAAAAAACCATAGCCGGGGTGAATTGCATCAACTCCGGTAATCATGGCCGCACTAATAATATTAGGAATGTTTAAATAGCTCTTAACCGCGGAAGCTGCCCCGATGCATACTGCTTCGTCAGCATAACGGACATGCAAAGAACCGCTGTCCGCCTCAGAGTATACAGCTACAGTCGCAATACCTAGTTCATGACAAGCCCGCATGACCCGTACTGCAATTTCGCCGCGGTTAGCCACTAGGATCTTTCGAAACAAGTGATGTCCCCCTTCAACCACTAGGCCTTAGCAATTACGAATAAAGGCTGACCATACTCGACAGGCTGCCCGTTTTCAACAAGTATTTTGACGATTTTCCCCTCAACTTCGGACTCAATCTCATTCATCAACTTCATTGCTTCAATGATGCATAACGGCTGTCCGACTTTGACTAACTCCCCAACCTGGACATACGGGTCGGCATCGGGGGCGGGAGCCCGATAAAAGGTGCCTACCATAGGAGCGGTAATCTCAATTTCGTTCTCTCTGAGTGCATCCTCTTGCACACTTGGTGAAACAGGCAGATCGGCCTTTACCGGTGCTTCGGTTACCGCTGGTGAGTCGGCCTTGCCCGCGACATCAGCGCCTGCTTTTTTAATACTAAATTTTACTCCATCACTTTCAACTTTCAATTCCGAAATGTCCGTCTCATTAACTAACTTAACTAATTCTTTAATCTCGTTAAGGTTCACCTGAGAAACCTCCTTGGATTGTAAGTCTACCGGTTTTACACCCGAGTTACGCTCCCGTAACATTTTTTCCGCAATCTGCGGAAAGAGCGCAAAAGAAAGAATGTCTTCGTCACTCCGGGCAAAATCCGCACTTTCAGTCCTGGCCTTTTCCCATAATGGTTCTAGGTAATCCGCCGGTCTCCCTTCAATTATGTCCTCACCGCCGGTGAGTTTTTGCACCAACTCAGAGTCAATATCTCCTGGCGGCCGACCATAGTATCCGCGTACATAGGCCTTGACCTCATCGGGCACCACCTTATAACGTTCCCCACATAAGATATTCAAAACCGCCTGAATACCGACGATCTGACTGGTAGGTGTAACTAAAGGAGGATAACCCAAGTCCGCCCTGACGCGGGGAATTTCTTTCAGCACGTCATCTAACTTATCAAGGGCCTTTTGCACCTCTAATTGGGCAACCAGATTAGAGATCATGCCACCCGGAACCTGGTGCGAGAAGACTTGCATATCACTGATCCGGGTCACTCCGCGCTCAAAACCACGCTCACGCCGTAATTTTTCAAAGTAACGAGCAACTTCAAATAAAGCATCCAAGTCAAGATCAGCCTCCCGTGGGCTGCCCTTCAGTGCACTCGTAATCGTCTCTACTGGCGGTTGACTGGCTCCAAAGGCTAGTGGCGCAGTCGCTGTATCTACACAGTCCACTCCGGCCTCGATCGCCTTGAGATAGGTCATCGGAGCTAGTCCGCCAATGTAGTGAGTATGCAAATGCACCGGGAGATCAAACTTTGCCTTAAACTGGGCAACTAATGTTTCCGCCATGTATGGGGAGAGCAGCCCAGCCATATCCTTGATACACAAAGAGTCAGCTCCTATTTCCACCAGCTTTTGGGCGGTATCGAGATAGTGTTCTACCGAATGGATAGGGCTGCGGGTGTAAACAACAACCGCCTGAACATGGGCACCGGCCTCACGAGCCTTACGCATCGAGAACTCCAAGTTGCGAACATCATTAAGTGCATCAAAGATACGGATTACGTCAATCCCGTTCTCTACGGCTTTGAAGATAAAGCGCTCGACAATATCATCCGGATAATGCTTATATCCAACGAGATTCTGACCCCGCAATAGCATCTGCAGCGGGGTTTTGGTGATCACCTTTTTCAGGCGGCGCAGCCGCTCCCACGGGTCCTCATGAAGAAAGCGCATACAGACATCGAAGGTTGCCCCGCCCCAGACTTCAAGGGACCAGTAACCTATCGAGTCCAAAAGCTCAGCCACCGGCAGCATATCGTCGGTCTGCATCCTGGTAGCCCAGAGACTCTGATGGGCATCGCGCAGCGAAGTATCTGTGAAATTGATGATCCGTCCCATAAACTCACCCGTTCAAAAATCTAGTAGGAATTAAAGAAAAACTCAGGCCGTAAACCTGAGTTTATTGTTCTATAAATTATACTGTCGCCAACTGGTAGTGTCAACCAATTGGGCCAATGTATACAACATTCTTGTTTAGGGGCGTTCTAGGATGATGATTTTAGAAAGATCAAACCCACTCAGCTTAGCTAGTATGTTGCCGATTTTGCCAGCCTCATCCGGGGTCAATCTACGACCGCTCAGGCTAACCGTGAGGCCATGCTCCCCGGCGACGACGATCGGATTGACAAATCCTTCGGCAGATAGCAGCCCGGCGATATTAACCTCTAGTTCCGCCAGTCGCGCCAATTCAAGCAGGCGGGCCTGCGCTTCATGCCGGACTAACGGCGCTCCATCAGGATTTGCCGCCACCTCCCGCAATAAAGCCATCTGTGCGCTCCGACTTTGCTCCCGCTGTAGCTGGTAATCGATGATCATATCTTCAACAGAAGGTACAGGTGAGATCGTCACCGGCGAAGGACGGATTTGGGCTGTAGCCTCCATCAACTGGGGTGCTCCATTACTTGCCATTGGTGGTTCTGCCGGCTCTTCCACCTGTTTGAGCTGGGCGACGGGGGGCTGGGCGGTTATCACGTTCAGGTAGACACCGATCGCTACACCAACAAAGATCACGACTACCAACATTATCGAGCGGCCACTGATAAAGCGGTACACCATTTATTTCCCCTCCTTTGATAAAACTCGTACCCGATGCGCCGGAATATCCAATGCGGTACAGACAGCGCGGGTTAACTCCAATTTGATCCGTGGATTATTGGCACCCTCGGCAATGACCAACACCCCCTGAATCTCAGGTGCAAAGGTCTGTACAACTATTGGCTCCTCCCATGTTCCGGAGCGAACTAGTGTGACTTGACTATTCGTCCGACTCTCGGTCGTCTGTTGGGTAACACTGCCGGTCTCAGCCTGATTTTGCGTGACTTTTTCCGAGGCATCTAAACTCCGTGCGTATTCTGCTCGGGGACTTGAGGCCAAAAAAACGTCAATTATGACTTCACCGGTTCCAGCAATAGCCGTAATGGTCTCACGTAAAGACTCCTCATACATCAGCTCATAATCATTGCTTTGCCCCATGCCCCTGGCTTGAAGAGCTGACTGTTGGGTTGTTTGCGGGGATACTTGTGGCTTAGACGGGGCTAACAAATCAGCGCCAAAAATTAAGAGCACGCCAACCACTGCCAGAGCAACTATTAGACCGGTAGGCATCTTTCCGTCGTTTGAGAATTTCGCCCAGTTTAGCATCATCGATTCACCTCTACATGGCTATTAATATTCAATCCGGATCCGCTCCCCGTCTATTGAGAGCAGGTCAGTTAAGATCTTGGTCACCTGTTGAGGATCAATATCTCGCGGCTCAGCTCGCAGTCTGGCGGTAACCTGAGTAACTCCTGCTTCAGGCGACCACTGTACTTGAACTCCAGCCGGTATCCCATAAGAATTCAGGTAGCGAGCGACTTCGAGTCCGATGGTAGCCTGGTACAACGAGACGGCTTGCCGTGAAATATCGTTGGAGAGTGGGAGCGCAGTTTGCTGTGCATCGAGTTTGTCATCCTGAAAAAATTGAAACTTTGGTAAGTCGCGGGAGGTACGAACCCAATTGACAATTGGCATGACGATCGCTGCGCTGATGACAAAGCCGATAATCACTTTAACCAACTTGTTCATCTGATTCTCCGGCACCAAAAGCTCTAAAAACGTGACTGCGAGCACCAGATAAGCCAAACTCCTAATCCAGTCGGCTAGGCCTTGTATCATCACTTCACCCCCGCATCACCACTGCCAGATTGCCCGCCCCAATGATAACCAGCAGACTAACGAAGAAAAGTACGGAAACAATAGCAACCACCACAAACAGCAAAGTCAAACCTGATTCGAGCTGGGCCAACCCCCTGGTAAGTTGTGAATCGCTGATCGGTTCTACTACCGCATTCACAAACTTATACACCGCCAACATGGCTACGATCTTGGCCATCGGAAATACGCTAACAGCCAACATTAAGAAGATACCCAGGATGCCAACCGCATTCTTTAAGAGTAGGGAGCTCCCGACGACTACCTCAACAGCTTCGGAGTACATTTTACCGACAACCGGAACAAAGGAACTGGCCAGATATTTCGTGGCTCGTAAAGCCACACCATCAGTCACCGGAGCGGTTACACCGCGAACCGCTGTAGTGCCCAAAAATACTGTAAATAACAGGCCGAGGCTAACGGTCGCAACTTGGCGAAGCATCCCTGCTAATTGCGCAAGACTAAACCGCCCAGAGATATTTCCAACCAAACCGACGACCACACTAAAGAAGATTAATGGCAGAACAATTTTGCTGATCAGACTGCTGACCATCGTCATTATTCCGTATAAAATTGGGCTGAGAACTGCAGTTGTTGTTATAGCGCCGATTCCGGTCAGTAAAATTGCGTAGGTTGGTAATAATGCTTGCATTAGTCCAACCATATTGTTTATTGCCCCTAGACCGTACCCAGTAGCTAGGTGGAAACTTCGCAAGCCGAGGAGAATCAAAACTAAATAACAGACCGCAAAGACCAATTCACGAAAGGACCTATCCCCAAAAGCACCTTGTAACTGTGTTAATAAGGCTAAGCACACGGCTAACAGCAACAACTGTCCCATCAATTTCGAATTAGCTAATAGCTCCCGTAGAAAGAAGGCCCCCAGATTTTGTGCTAATCTGCCAAAAACGTCATTCCAGCCTCGGCCTGCTGGATCAGCCAAGAGCGACTTGACATCCAAGTTCGGGACCAGTTCCTGTATTTCTTGATCAAGCCCCTGAAACAGCTGCTCGAGCCCTGAGAGGTTCATTTCCTCCAACTGTTCAAGATAGACTTCCCCGGGGGTCACCACCTCATTGGCTTGTGCCACCCCGCATCCACCAGAACAAACCAGTATTAATAATAGGAAAAGGCAGATCAGTCTAAATGGCACCATTTGTCTCCTCTCATATTACGGTAGCAACTGAAGGATCGAGTCGAGCACGGCCATCATTACCGGTACAGCGATAAATAAAATCAACACTTTTCCAGCAAACTCGACTTGCTCACCCACGACTTTCTCATTAGCATCTCGACAGGCTTGGGCTGCAAAACCGACCAGATAGCTGATACCGATGACCTTGAGCACCGTATCAAGATAAACATTTTGCAATCCAGCCCGCGCAGCAAGTTCCGAAAGTTGTTGCACCACCGCCGCTAACTCTTCGCGAATGACCAAAAACACCAGAATGCCCATTGCTAAACTGATCAAAATAGCCAAATCGCTCCGGTACTGCCGAAGGTAAACCAGTAAGCTAACAATTACGAGCGCAAAAGCTGCAATACGCAGATGATCCACGTTGGTTCACCTCAAATGTGGAAAGTATAACGGATGGCCTGATAAAGCTCTTGGACCAATTGCAAGACCATCATCAGCACTACCGCCAACCCGGCAAGGGTAAACATCTGAGCTAAATCATCACGGCCGATCCCCTTAAGGTAACTGTTAAAAACTGCAATCAGGACGCCAAATCCTAAAATTCGGAAGATCAGACTCATATCCATCGGATAAACCCCTCTCTACCATGTAAGTAAAACAAGTGCCAGCCCAATAGTGACCCCGATCTTTCGATAAAGCCCTTGATACCGTTGACACTGCTCTTTCGCTTGAACGAGTGAGCCCTCCAAGGCGACTCTAACCTGTCGAATGTGCTTTACCTGATCCTCCCGACTAGTCAACCCAAGTTGATTGCCTAATCTACTGATTAATTGGAGGTCTTTCTCTGAGAGCGGATAGTTTTTTAAGACCGTCGATACCGCCGCCAACCAGAGCTTACTTGAAGACTCATACTTTTGGGAAAGGCCATCTGCGAAATGGTTAAAGCATCCTGTTACCGCTGCTGTCTTAGCATCCTCAGCGACCCTCCTAGCTGCAAGCTGCAAGGGATTGATAGCATAGACAATCTCGGTCTCCAACCTTTGGAGAGCAAAGATCATGTCCGTGAGGATCTGCACCGGAAGCTCAACTGTTTTCGCCCACCGGCGCCCGATTTCACTGGTGGCCATAACGATGATCAGAGCGCCAAGGACCTTGAAACTAAGCACCATTAGCCACCTCAATTCGCCCTGGTAGCTGACGATTAAACCGCATAACCCCCTCGATTGTCCCAGGACCGTGCCGGCGGCTCAGTAAAACAGCGTTAACAAATGTTTTTTCCTGGAATAAAGGTTGCAAGCTCGGTCTAGCTTCCAGTTCACGCCAGGATCCGGCATGAACAGACGCGATGATCCGGACACCGGAATTTACCGCTTCTAACAAGGCATCCACATCCTCCGCAGTACCAATCTCATCGGTAACCACCACATCTGGGGAAAGGGACCTGACGGCAACCCGGATTCCTTCCGGTTTGGGACAGGCATCTAATACATCCGTCGATGGCCCGACATCAAGCTGTGGAATGCCATCATAGACTCCGGCAATCTCCGAACGCTCATCGACGACAACGACTTTGCAGCCCGGCAGATTTAAGCTGGGAGAGCCGGTACTAATTAGTCGCGTTAGATCGCGAAGCAATGTAGTCTTTCCTCCCTGCGGCGGGGAGACAATCAGGGTAGAAACAAGTTGGCCCGACTCATCAAGGAGCTTGGGAAGCAGAGGAACTGCACAACCGATAACTTCTCGCGCAATACGCAAATTGAGTCCACTGACCTCTTTAATCCCGATAATTCTGCCATTTTCGATTAAAAAATGGCCGCATACACCAACTCGATGCCCACCTGGAAGGGTAATAAATCCTTGTTTAAGTTGTTCTTCGAAGACATACACCGATGATCTGGAGACAATCTGCAGGGTCAAGAGAATTTCTTCCGGTGAAACCAAGTAAGCCCCGGCAGGATTTTGACAAAGCTCCCCACGAGGGGTGATAAAAGAGGAGGTCCCTTTAAAGCAGATTGCTAAAGGCCTCAACTTTCTAACCCGTATCTCCTCCAAGCTTTGTATGACGCTTTCTGGGAGAGAAAAAATTAAGCCCCGTAAACTGGGTGCCAAATTGGACAGGATGGTTTCTAAACCCGGTGTTGTCACAGCGGTTTGCCCCCCTACAGCAAGTCCGACTTGCTATCAAATGTTTATGGGGACAAAGCCTAAAATATGAATAGCAATAAAAAAAAGCCACCCCATTCTTGAGGTGGCATCGCACTCATGGACAACTCAGTGATTAGTCGTCATCTTCCTCGTCATCGATATCCTCGGCGCTGTATACAACCGCACCACAATTGAAACAGGTAATTTCCACGTTGTCCTCATAAAGAAGGTCCTCGTCAAAACAGACTATCTCTCCGCACTCGGAACACTCGAGTTCGATCGAACCGTCATCATCGTCTTCTTCGCCATAAAATTCACTTTCCAAATAGGAGAGATCATCATCTATCGCATCGACGTAATTCTCCAGCTCGGCCTGTTCTTGATCCAGGGTGTACAGGTCCTCGGAAATTGAATCCAAAACATCAATAACGGCACCCCAGACAGCTTTGGCCTTTGCATCCCCGCCTAAGAAATCGGAGCCCTCCATTAGCCCCCGTAAATAGGCCACTTTCTCTCGTGAACTCACAACGATCACTCCTTCTTAAAGAATTACGCCCTGGACAGATACTGTCCGGTCCTGGTATCTATCTTCAAAACATCGCCGACCTCGATGAACAACGGTACCTGGACGACCAGGCCAGTCTCAAGCTTGGCGGGTTTGGAGCCACCAGTGGCGGTATCGCCTTTGAACCCAGGCTCGGTTTCAACCACCTCTAAGTCAACAGAGTTTGGTGGATCTACACCTATAGGTTCACCTTTATAAAACGAAATATTTATCGTCATGTTTTCTTTTAGATAATATAAGTTGTCCCCCAACTGTTCTTTGCTGAGCGAGATCTGCTCATACGAACTGGTATCCATGAAATAGTAGTCAGTACCGTCGGTGTAGAGGTACTGTACTTCTTTATATTCTACATGGGCGCGTGGTACCTTTTCGCCGGCTCTGAACGTACGTTCTTGGACTGCGCCGCTCTTAACATTTTTCAATTTGGTCCGCACAAAGGCGGCTCCCTTTCCGGGTTTAACATGTAAAAACTCAACAACGGCCCACGCTTCTCCATCGAGTTCAATGGTCATCCCTGTTCGGAAATCATTACTTGAAATCACGCTAGCCCCTCCTGGTCGAAAATCTAGTCCCGCAAAGCTTTTTTATTCTTTATACTGTTAAGATTCCCTGCTTAAGTTCATAAAACAAGTAATTCTTTGGTAAACCGATTTAATGCACTAGCACCATCAGCGGTAACCACCAGCTCATTTTCGATCCGCACCCCGCCTAACCCGGGTATATACACGCCTGGTTCAATGGTAATTACCATCTGAGGTACCAGCATTGTAGTACCTTTTGGTGAAGCAACCGGTAACTCATGAATTTCCAGCCCAACCCCATGTCCCAAACCATGACCAAAATACTCGCCGTACCCAGCCTCTTGGATCACCTGGCGCGCTACCTGATCTACCATCTGCCCGGTGACGCCAGGCCATACCGCCTGCTCCGCTGCGTTTTGCGCTGCCAGGACGACCTCATAGATCTCACGGAGTTGCGAGGACGGTTCACCGACAGCCACAGTTCGCGTCATATCGGAGCAATAATGCTGAAAAATTCCACCGATATCAAAGGTGACCATTTCTCCGGATTGAATTACCCGATCAGTTGCCACCCCATGCGGCAAAGCACCCCGCGGACCACTGGCAATAATAAAATCGAAACTTGGCCCGGAAAATCCGTATTCATACATGATTTTTATTAGTTCTACTTGCAGTTGACGCTCGGTAACACCCGGTTTAATCAGGGGAATAATCTGCTCAAAGGCCTGCTCGGTCAATTCCACGGCCTGCTGCATTATCTTTAACTCCCCTTCATCCTTGACCGACCGAAGTGTTTCAATGAGCTGATCCTCGGGGCGAAAGTTAATCGTAGGGCCCACCAGGTCGCATAGCTTATTGTACGCCCCAACATTAAGATCATTAGCCTCAATCCCAATTTCAGCCCATTTTTTCTTTTTGAGAAAGGTGGCGATACTCTCAAAATAACTCCGTTCAACAGGCACTACTTCAAAGCCGATGGCTTCTTGAGAAGCTTGGAGCGTAAACCGGCTATCTGCAAAGAAATAAGCGTCATCCATCGTAACCAATATCGCACCGGTATCCCCCGTAAAACCCGATAAGTAAAAGACATTCTCCATCTTGCGGGTTAAAAAAGCGTCCAGATGCTTTTTAGCCAGCTCAGCCCGTAACCTAACGAGTCGTGAATCCACGTGTAAATTCCCCCCTAAAAGAACGAATGGAGCGCTAAAATATACCCTGTAACACCGAAGCCTGAGATTACGCCACTGGTAACAGCCGCGGTTACCGAGGTCCGCCGAAAATCCTCGCGGGCAAAGATATTCGATAGATGAACCTCAACAACATTCAGATTTACGGCACTAAGCGCATCACGGATAGCATAACTGTAATGAGTATACGCTCCCGGGTTAATAATCAACCCATCGGCCCAATCAGCTGCAGAATGAATGGCCTCGATAATCTCTCCTTCGCCATTATACTGCGCAATTCGCACTTCGCAACCAAGCTTAGTGGCTGCGAGCTCTATTTGGTGGTTAAGATCGGCGAGGGTCAAATCACCATACACCTCTGGCTCTCGGGTGCCCAGGAGATTGAGATTCGGTCCGTGGACTACCATTATTTTCTTCACGCCAATTCACCTCTAAATTGCTCTACTAAGCGGGTAAACTCAATGAGGGTTACACTTGTTTCGATTACTTTCCCGGCAGCACTGGGGAGAATCAAGGTGATCCGTCCAGCTTGATTCTTCTTATCTAAGCTCACCGGCTTTATCGCATCAGCCGTGGCTACGCCGGCAGGCCACTTAGTCGGTAGCTTATAATGGGTTAGTAACCTTTCTATTCTGCTGGTAAGGGGCTCTTCGGCTAGGCCTAATTTTTCTGCCGCCATCGCCGCAAACACCATACCGATGGCTACAGCTTCGCCATGTAACAACTTATCAAAGCCGGTAGCCTGCTCTAAACAGTGGCCAAGGGTATGCCCTAAGTTCAAATTTTTGCGTACGCCGCTTTCGAACTGATCCTGATTAACAATATCTCGTTTGACCCGCGCCGAACGAAAGACGGCCTCAGCCAATGTGGCAGTCTCCGATAGACTAGGCAAATCTGTGCTCAATTGTTGAAAATAGGCAGCGTCTCCAATGAGCGCTGATTTGACAACCTCAGCCCAGCCAGCGGCCAAATTCCGCTCATCCAAGCTCGCTAAAGAATCAAGTGGAGCCAACACCGCCCGTGGGTGGTGAAACGCGCCAATCAAGTTCTTGCCCCGCTCATGATTGATCGCTACTTTTCCGCCGATGGAGCTGTCCACCATAGCCAATAAAGTGGTAGGGATTATCAAAAACCCGGTACCCCGCATGTATGTAGCAGCGGCAAAACCGGCCAGATCCCCGATCACGCCTCCTCCTAAAGCCACGATCAGACCATGTCGATCTAACCCGGCATCAAAACCAATCCGCCAAATCAACTCGGCGTTGGTCAAGGTTTTAGTTTTTTCTCCCGGAGGAAGCACTACTGGTGTAACCTGCCAGCCGGCTCCAACCAGCATCTCACTGACCTGTTCCGCATATAGCCCACCCACTGTGGTATCGGTAACCAGAATTGCCCGACCCGGCTTGAGGCGGGCCAGCTCAGGAAAGTTAAAATCCCGAGACAACCGAAATGGGTAGTGGGCCGTCGGAGTAGTGACTTCAATAGTTGGGTTATCCGGATCTAGCACTGCAATGATTTGGGAAACGGTGTCGGCAATCTCATAATCTACAGCCGGGGTGACCTTATAGTCCGCGAGACGATAAAACTGTTCGCGTTCGTAATATAATTCTCGGAGGGCTTCCGGCCCCATTCGAACAAGTGGCCTAGATGAATGCGGGGTCAAAATCCGCTTTAGTAGCAACTCTAGCGGGGGAGCAAGCCAAATTACCACACCCGTACGCCTGAGGGCAGTGAGACTGTCGGGATTGGTAATCGTTCCTCCACCGGTAGCAATGACCTGGCCGGTACCCAGAGCGATATCACGGGTAACTTCCGCCTCCAATTGGCGAAAATACTCCTCCCCGTGCAGGGCAAAGATTTCGGAGATGCTCTGTCCTGCTCGGTCAGCGATTGCCGCATCAAGATCGACAAAAGCTCGTCCCAGATGAACCGCTAACTCACGACCAATCGTTGTTTTGCCCGCACCCATAAAACCTACTAATACCAGATTGGGCTTATGCCTAACCACGCCGGAGTACCTCCAGATAACGCTCGTAAGCAGCCTTCATTTCGGATAGTTGGTCGGAACCGAACTTTTCGGTCAGCGCTTCGGCTATAACCCAGGCCAGCATCGCTTCTCCAACTACTGCCGCAGCTGGAACAGCCGTTACATCACTGCGTTCCCGATTGGCCGCGACGACTTGTCTGGTCTTGATATCTACGGAGTCCAACGGTTTCATTAGAGTTGGAATGGGTTTCATTGCTGCTGTCGCCCGTAGCGGCATCCCATTGGTGATACCGCCCTCAAGTCCGCCGGCATGATTGGAGTTCCGATAATAACCAGTTTCATCGGAATAACTGATCGGATCATGAGCCGCTGAACCATGCAACCCGGCCAGGGCAAAACCGGCACCGATCTCGACCCCTTTAATGGCCGGAATGCTCATCAAAGCAGCAGCTATACGGGTGTCCAAACGTCGGTCCCAGTGCACATGCGATCCTAAGCCAGGAGGAAGCCCCCAGGCAACCACCTCAAAAATCCCTCCTAGAGTATCACCGGCTCTGCCAGCCTCCTCAATCACCGAAGCCATAGCCTCGGCCGCCTGGTGATCAAGGCAGGAGACGGGGGAGCGGCGAACCGATTCAATCTCGCCGGGGTCGCTCAAACGAGCAGTGGTTGCGACAGCACCGATCTGAATCACCTGGCTGCCTACAATAATCCCAAACTGGGCTAATAGTTGCTTGGCAACTGCTCCTACCGCTACTCGGGCTGCGGTCTCTCTGGCACTAGCCCGTTCCAATATATTACGGCAATCATCAAATCCATATTTTAAAACCCCGGCTAAATCTGCATGTCCAGGCCGGGGTTGGGTTACGGGCTCCGGGGGGTTGTCCACCGGTAGAGGACTCATCGACCTCTCCCAGTTAACCCAGTCTCGATTCTGAATCGTCAGGCACAGCGGCGAACCTAAGGTGTAGCCAAAGCGTAGTCCTGAAGTTATTACCACCTGATCAGTCTCGATCCGCATCCGTCCGCCTCGCCCGACACCACTTTGTCGTTGCGCTAACTCTACATTGATAAGCTCCGGATTTAGTGGCAGGCCTGCCGGCAATCCTTCGATAATCGCTGTCAGGCCCGGGCCGTGAGATTCTCCCGCGGTCAAAAAACGCACAATCTGCCCCTCCTATAAACGGTGATGGTGAGGTGTCCGATTCACCTGCTTGATAGCCTTCCGCAGGGCAAGCCAGATATCGATCTGGCTCTGCGTGCCCTCGAGCTCAACGCGTACCCGGGTCTCCCCGGAAGAACTGCCAACATATTTTGAATCGAGTTCATTTAAGGCAAGCGATAATGTGTCGGTTTTACATTGTTCGCAGCTACAAACCCCAGGAAACTCTTGAATAGCCTGATCATAAACTCTCCGGACCATTTCTTCTAAAACGTTATATGGTCCTGAAATTCCCGACACCCCCACTCACCTCCAGTAAAAACTGCTTTTTCTTTCGACAAAATACCAAAAAAACCCTTTAGATGTTTAGCGCTTTAAGCATGGCATTTAACATCTCAACTACCGGTGCCGGCCTGTTGGTCCAACTTTCCCAAGAAATGACCCCTTGGTATAGAAGCATTTTTTCCCCTGTCAGTACGGGTAGCCCCAGATTTTTGGCCAATTCAATCAAGGGTGTATATAGCGGAACATAAACGATATCCGCTACCATCGGTTTATTTTCGGGCGCTAAACAGGAGAGGTCCAAAACCGACTCTTGGCCAGAGACTGCGCCCATGCCCTCGCTGGTGGCGTTAACGATTAAGTCAACCCAGTTGAGTATAGCCGGATCCGACCGTTCCTCCCAATCGACCAGATTAACAATGGCTTCTTCATGGCTCTCGACAAGCTCATCGAGTAAGTCTTCAGCCCTTTCCAACGTACGGTTAGAAATAATGAGCTCGTCCACTCCCGCAAACAGCAGAGAATGAGCCACTGCGCGGGCCGCCCCACCAGCTCCCAGTAATAGAACGGTCTTGCCCTCGGGATCAAAACCGGATTCATGCAAGGCTTGCACAAACCCCCGGCCATCGGTATTATCACCGATCCAGCCATTTTTGCCTCGAGTCAGCAGATTAACAGCCCCAATTTGCATTGCTTCTTCGGTTAAACCCTCCAAATGCTCCATAACCGCGACTTTAAACGGAACGGTCACATTGAGCCCGGCAACCCCGGCTCGGAAGAGTCCGCTCAAAGCTTGTTCTAAATAATCGGGGTCAACTGGAAACGGCACATACACCCAATCCAAATTAGCTGCTTTAAAGCCAGCATTATGCATCGCTGGAGAAAGTGAATGAGTAACAGGGTGGCCGATTATTCCAGCCACCCTTGTCCGACCACTTGTAACCATCAAATCACCCATCAATTCTACCTTGCATCATTAACCGCTGATTGATATCCCGGCGACCCGGAATGTCGGCGAACCAGTACTACCGATAAATCGCAGGTCATTACCGACTTCAACAATGGACTTGAGAAAATCCACAATATTGCCGGCAATAGCAACTCCGCGAACAGGATAGGTTATCTCTCCGTTTTCAATCCATAAACCTGAAGCCCCTACGGAAAAATCACCGGAGATCGGGTTAGCAGTATGCATTCCCATCACGCTAGTCACATATAATCCGCGGTTGACCCCGGAAATAATGGCCTCAGGAGATTTTTCACCGGGTAAGAGATAAAAGTTTGAGGCACTTGACTCCGGTCGACCCCTAAAGGAACTACGCCAACCGTTACCTGTCGATTGAACCCCCGCTTTAGCTGCCGTATACAGATTATGTAAAAAGCCTTGTAAAACGCCACTCGTGATCAATTCCGTCCGCTTTGTCGGAATCCCTTCATCATCCACCGGCGCAGCCGCCGCCCCCTGAAGCTGCCGCCCGTCATCAACTAGGGTAACCACCTCAGAAGCGATCCGCTGACCTTGTTTATCATGAAAAAGTGATTTTCCTTTTTGGACCGCATCTCCGGTTAGAGCCGGGGCAATTACTCCGAGAAACTCGGTAGCAACGGTAGGATCAAAGATGACATCAGCCCGCTGGCTAGAAACCTTTCTGGCCCCGAGCATCTCCACACTTCGCTTCGCAGCCTCAACACCGATGCCGAGCGGATCAAGCTTAGCTAGACGGTGGCCAAAATCAAAGCCAAAACCGGTCTCCGAGACCCCGTCTGCTCCGGCGATCGCCATTACAAACCCCGAAAAGCCGGTTCCGGAATAATTTGCAGCCAATCCTAAAGAATTGGCTATGGCCACATCGTACACCCGCTCTGAGAACTTGGCCATCCGAACCTTTCTGACCCGCGAATCATACTCTAACGCTGCCCGTTCGATTTGTTTGGCCAGATTTATTTTTTCCTCTACACTAACCTGGTCATAATCGGGATCCACCAGCTCCAAGTCTGCAAATGGTGCCGGCTCTGGTAGCGCAAATAATTGATCAGCCGGGACAACCTTGCTGATATCTAGCGCTTCTTGAACGACTTTCTTGATGCCTTCGGCACTCAAATCAGTAGTATAGGCAAAACCAAGGCGATTATCGATGATCGCCCGAACACTCAAGCCGGTCTCCGCCGCTTGTTGTAAATTTTCCACCTTGGCCTCGGTAACTTCGACTTCGAGCTCGCGGACTTTACTGGCATAAGCTTCGATCTGGTCGATCTGCATTTGGGAGCCGTGTTTTACTACTTCCTGAACAACCTCTGCAACCGATTTCATTGGGCAACCTCCTCGCTAGCGGCAATGCCTCCGACAATAAGCTCCTTAATCCGGATCGTTGGTTGAGCATCGCAGACCGGAGCACCCTGCCCGTCCTTGCCACATGTGCCAATCGTAAATCCTTGGTCATTGCCGATTCGGTCGATAAGCTGTAAAGCCTCGGGGCCGTTACCGGTAAGGGTCGCCCCTCTAACCGGCTCACCAATCTTACCATCTCTGATCAGAAAACCCTGGGCAACTTCAAAGACGAAATCGCCCGTCGCGGTGTTGACCTGCCCCCCGCCCATTTTGGTTACGTACAAACCTGTCGGAGTATCTTTAATGATATCCTCCGCTCTTTCCGAGCCAGGAGCGATATAAGTATTGGACATCCGGGGAATCGGACGGTGATGGTACGACTGACGACGGCCATTGCCGGTAGGCTCTTGGCCATCTTTGAGTGCAGTAACCAAATCGTACAAATAACCCTTTAGGATCCCATCTTCGATTAACACATTGCGTTGTGCTGGATTACCCTCATCATCAAAGCGATAAGAACCATAATGATGCGCTAACGTTGCATCATCGATAACTGTTACCCCTTTGGCCGCAACTTGTTCTCCGATCTTGCCGGCATAAACGGATACTCCTTTTTGCACCAGATCTGCCTCTAAGCCATGTCCGCAAGCTTCGTGCACCATGGTACCACCCGCTTCGGCAGCCAGCACCACCGGCATTTTACCCGATGGAGCCGGTTTAGCGGAAAGCATTCTTACAGCAGCTTGGGCAGCCTTTTTAGCCATCGCGAGCACAGCGCCTTCAGCGACGAGCTCGAACCCCGCCGTACCGCCAATCGACTCGTAGGCGGTCTGCATAATCTCTCCTTCTCTGGCGATAACCAGTAATCCTAAAGCCAGGCGACAACGTGTATCTTTGGCCAGGTAGCCCCGGGAATTGGCGATTAATACATCTTGGATTGACTCGCGATAGAAGGCGGTGACCTGGATCACGCGAGGGTCAACCTCGCGCGCCGCCCGATCAGCTTTTTCCAGCAAATCGGCTTTTTGCGCTAGGCTGATTGTGCGCGGATCAATCTCCGGATCGACCTCGACCTTGCTCGTTCTTTCCTGCAGTGCAGGTATCTGGAGCAGATTACCCTGCTCAACCGCTTTGGAGACGACCCCGGCGATCTCGAGTAGACCGGACTCGGTCAAATCATTGGTATACGCATAAGCTGTAGAGCCTTGCGAAACGACCCGGACCCCAGCGCCGGAATCGGTGCCCGAGGTGACCTTGTCCAATTTTTCGGCTTCTCGAATAAGGTTTAAGGAATGTCGTTCCTCAATAAAGATGTCCGCAAAGTCCCCTCCATGTTCCAAAGCCTTTGCTAAGACCCGCTGAATAGATTGATGTTGCCACTCCATTAGCAACCCTCCACAAAGAACCGAACCCTAGCTAGGTTCGGTAAGATACTGGTTAAAAAATTTCCACTAAATATCGGCAAAACCTTCTTCTAGGCCCCGGTCTTTTCTTTGGCTTGATCTGGGCGAAAATATAGGGTGACTTCAAGCTTACCTTCCGCTGGTATTCTGCGAATACCTACATCATACAGGCTAGTTCCCTCTAGCTCGGGATGACCGCGTCGTACGCGGCTCACAGCCATTTTGACTAAGCGCAGAAACTGAGTGGATCTCGTCCGGAAACGACTAGGCTCAGGCAGAGGCAGAACCTCTGTAATTTTTATCGGTTCCGACATGCAATAATCCCCCTTTGGACAGGTCTGATATCTCAGTATATGTCCAAAAGGGCGGATTATATACCTGGTCTAGTTTCGTGGCCCGATCAGGCAGGGTCGGATTCGGTAACGAACCCCAGGTGGGAGGTGCAAAGTGAATGTCGCGCTACTGCGCCGCAAACTGAGCCAACCCAAACCGGCGATGGCCAAATCTTGGTTCGGTTGGAGTTCGATAGTGTGCCGTTCCCACAAGTCGAAATCAACGAACCGACAATCAGAGCATGGCGGTTGTAACCATTGCTCCGGCGACTTCATCAACTCGGGGACCCGGTCCCTACGGGTACGATGCAATACCACCCCATCGGGAAGGTAACTAATCAGCACAGTCGCTTGCTCCGGCGAACAGGCTTCAACGGTAACTGCGGCGACCGAGCCCAATAGCAAGCTCTGGCCAGCTCTTAACTCAGATAACTGAGTGGACATTTTTTTACTGGCTATAAACTGAGGAACACACTGTTCACAATAATAATCACTAAGCCTGCCAGGGGGTATCAACCCCGGAGTATCCAGCAACGTAAGGTTATCCACGCCTGCTGGAACCGGTATTATCCCCAGCGTCGTGCCGGGATACGACGAAACGACCGGGGCGGTCTTATCTTCTCGGGGCAAAAAGCAACGCAGTAGCGACGATTTTCCACTGTTGGTTGCGCCCATGATGACTGCATTATTGGCAATTGGACTGATAGCAGCCACAAGTTCATCCAGACCTTGACACCTTTTGGCACTAACCAGAAATACTTGGTCCGGCCGACGCTCTTGGACAATCGTTTGCTCGGAAATCCAGTCGATAATTTCGCTAGCGATAACTCGCTCCGGCAATAAATCAGCCTTATTGGCTACAACAAAAACCGGCAGGTTCGCTGGGAGCATTGACCAGATCTCCGACCACCAACTACCCTCAAAATCTGCTAAATCAATTACGATCACAGCCACATCTGCCAGGGAAACTGCTGTTTGCAAAGTTTGGCGGAAGGCGGCATCATCCCAGTTCGGCCTGGCGGTAAACTCACCATAGTGCGTCAGGCGATAGCACAAACGGCAAACAACCGGTTTCGCAGTATCCCTTGCCAATAACTCAGGAGCCAGGTAACCTGGTAATTCGGGGTGCTCGCTCTGGAAAGCTGCGCCACAACCTGGACAAACTCGCGGCACTTTGTGATTCATCCGACTTTTTCCTCCCAATTCGGCATCCGCCTTAGCAACCCCTTATCCTCCAATTTGCGCACCAGCCGACGCTCCAAGCGGCGCATGAATTGAGTAGTCACCAGCTCTTTGTCGCTCAATGGCCTCACCCAAATAGTGTATAAACCGGTTCGGTTTCCGCCCAGGACATCCGTAAAAATCTGATCGCCGACAATGGCAGTTTGATCAGGAGCCGTGCCTAGTTGGGCCAGGGCCTGGAGAAAGCCTTTTTTACGCGGTTTAATCGCGTTAGCAAAACCGGGAACGCCTAACTCTGCAGCCAAACGGTGAACCCGTTCGGTGCGGCCATTGGAGACCAAGCAAACGACAAAGCCTAGTTCTTTAGCCTTGGTTACCCAGGCTCGACTCTTGTCTCCAAGCGTATCACGGTCCCATTCTACCAAGGTATTATCGATATCAACAATGATGCCACGAATCCCCGCTTCTGATAAATCGGCCAAGTCGATCTGGTCCAAAGAATCAACGCGTTGATTCGGACAGAATTTTTGCAGTAGCATTGGGAGTCCCCCCTTTAAATATCTAATAGCCCTGAGAATATTCTCAGAGCTATTATACCGTATCAACCACTCGATTACCAACTAGATATCAGTACAGAGGTTTTTATATAGTTTAGTGATGGCCTTCTTTTCGATTCGCGAAACATAGGAGCGTGAGATCCCCAATTTACTGGCGATTTCCCTTTGGGTATACCTAACCCCATCGGTGAGGCCGAAACGCATTTGTAATACTTTCAATTCCCGTTTGTTCAAATTTTTCAGTTTATCCCGTAACCGTTCCTTTTCGATCTCATTTTCTACGGTTTCAACCACGACATCATGGTCGGTGCCTAATACGTCGATCAGGGAGATCTCATTGCCTTCTTTATCTGAACCGATTGGTTCATGGAGCATGACCTCATTTTTGGTCTTCTTGGTGGAGCGCAGATACATTAGAATCTCATTTTCAATACAACGGGCTGCATAAGTGGCCAACCTGGTTTGCTTCTCATTGTCAAAAGTGCCAATGGCCTTAATTAACCCTATGGTTCCGATGGAAATAAGGTCATCAGCGTCTTGGCCGGTGTTATCAAACTTCTTAACTATGTGTGCGACTAGCCGCAGATTTCTTTCAACCAATGTGTTTCGGGCCTCTAAGTCCCCGTCCTTCATCCTAGCCAGACAATCCTGTTCTTCATCGGGGGTAAGGGGCAGTGGAAAAGCATTATTGGTCGTAATGTGGGAGACAAGGAATACGGCTCCTTGAACCAGGGAGATAACCGCAACAAACAGGAGAATCGGCAACATGATGGCTCACCCCTAATTTTTAGGTCTTTACCATCATATGTACCTTTGTGACGGAAAGTGCCAGTCCGTCAACTTAGGGTTTTGGCCGTCGCAAAATGGACCAGGGAGCAGGAGGTAATGCCAATATGCCCTGGTAGTTAAGGGAAAAAACCATATTCGGATTTACCCTCTCATGCGGAAACGTAAAAGACTGGTTAGCTCCGCGGGGAACCAATAGCTCAATTTGATCCCCATAGTCGATCGGATTGCGGGCTTCGACAATAAACTCTCCAGTTGAGCTGTCCGACTCCGTTACCAAACCAACGAAATCATAATTGCGGAAATACTTGCTGGTCTCCAAATGGGTAAGAGCCGCGAGCGGTTGCCCAGGCTCGCTGGGCCAAAATCCAGCTGTATACGGTCGGTGACTCACCTTGCCCAACTCCTCCAACCAGGACTCTTTAACCTGGTATCCATCGGGATTGCTCAGATAGGAGTCGATAGCCTCCCGCCAGATTTTGGTGACGGTGGCTACATAGTAGGTACTTTTCATGCGCCCCTCAATCTTCAACGACTTGACCCCTGCTTGCACAAGCTCCGGCAAATACTCTAACAAACATAGATCTTGAGAGTTGAGAATATAGGTGCCGCGCTCATCCTGGGCTACAGGGAAGTACTCACCCGGCCGTTTCTCCTCCTCAAGCCTGAATTTCCAGCGACAAACTTGGGCACACTCACCCTTATTGGCATCTCGCCCCGTCAGATATTTCGATAGCAAACACCGGCCGGAATACGAAATACACATGGCTCCGTGTACAAAGACCTCGAAGTCTAACTCCGGATTGGCCCGGCAAATTTCTGCTACTTCGCTGCCAGCAAGTTCCCGCGCCAGCACAACCCGCTTGACCCCAGCTCGACCCCAAAAACCGGCGGCCTGACTATTGGTGGTATTGGCTTGGGTACTCAAATGCACCTCCAACGCGGGAGCAACCGCGCGTACCAATGCTAGAACACCCGGGTCGGCCACGATCACGGCATCAACTTGGGTGTCGGCTAAAAAGCGTACGTAAGCCGGGAGTTCAGCTAAGTCTTGATTATGCGCAAAGATGTTAACGGTCACATAGGCCTTAACCCCATGCTCATGGCAAAAGTTCACCGCCTCGCCCAGATCGGCCTGGGTAAAGTTATGAGCAAATGCGCGTAGCCCGAAGGCCGGACCGCCAAAATAGACCGCATCAGCACCATAATAAATAGCTGCTTTCAATTTTTCGAAATTGCCGGCCGGGGCCAGCAGCTCGACCTTTTGCACTATTTGTTCCCACTCTCATACTTTTTCTTGGCGGCTAAATGTTGGTTGTAACTGGTCGAGAAGGCATGTGACCCATCACCTTTAGCTACAAAATAAAGATAGTTCGTCTTTTGCGGTTTTGCCGCCGCCGCGAGGGCTGCTAGGCCAGGACTAGCGATCGGTCCCGGAGGTAATCCCTCGTACAGGTAAGTATTATAGGCCGACTGAACCTGTAAATCTTTCTCGGTCAAGACCGGTTTACGTTCGCCCAATGCGTACTGTACGGTTGCACAGGACTGCAGATACATCCGCCGCTCCAATCGATTGACAAATACCGAAGCGATCACCGGAAATTCAGCCTCTAATTTGCCCTCTTTTTCGACGATCGAAGCAAGTGTAACCCACTGCCGGACTCCATATTCAGCCACCACTTCACTCTGGGCGATTAGCGGCCCAGCTTTGGCCAT
>CAZAAT010000013.1:0-39986 GCA_964483175.1 uncultured Bacilli bacterium | reverse complement strand
GGTCAATTCCCCCGGAGATAATGATAAAGGTCATGCCTAGACCAATAATCCCCGTGTAGGAAACCTGCCGTAAAATGTTGAGGATGTTTCTGGTCTGCAAGAAATAAGGGCTAGCGATCGACGAGAGTATAAACAAGACCAGCAAAGCAAATAAAGGGCCGTGTTTCTCCAGATCGACCTTTTTCCACGACGCCCGTAGCTGATCGCGATAATTCATGCCGAGACACCTCCTGTTACGCCGGTCGCGTAGTACATGATCTCCTCCTCAGTAATCTGTTCCCCCTCAAGGATACAGACCAGGCAACCCTCACGCATCACCGCTACCCGATTGGCCATCCCAACCAGCTCCTCTAACTCCGAAGAAATCAGGATGCAGGAGATACCAGACTCCACCAGTTCGTGCAGGAAATAATAGACCTCCCGTTTGGCATTAACATCAATTCCCCTAGTCGGCTCATCGACAATGAAGATCAGCGGGGCCGGGTCCAGACTTTTGGCCAGCGAAACCTTTTGTTGATTACCGCCGCTGAGATACTCAACCCTGGTATGTACCGAACCGGTCTTGATGCCAAAGGCATCTACATAGTACTCTGCACGATCCTTCTCCACCGCCCGATTAATCAGGAACCGAAAATACTTAGGTAAGGAAACCAGAGTCACATTGCTGGCCAGATCAAAATCGGTCAAAATGCCGATACCTTGTCGGTCTTCGGATAGGTAGGCGATCCGGTTCTTAACAGCGTCAATCGGCGAGTTAATTCGCCGCTGGGTGCCGGCTAAGATGATCTGACCTGCCGTCTTTTTGCGGACCCCGATAAGTGCTTCGGCCAGCTCAGTCCGGCCTGCTCCGCGCAGCCCGGCAAATCCCAAGATCTCCCCTTTTTTGAGCTGAAAACTTACCTCTTTGACCAAACCCGGAACAGTCAGCCCTTCGACCTCCATGATCACTTCTTCGGTTGGAGTAACCTTTGGCGGCAGGATAGTTCCGACTTCCCGACCTACCATCCGATTGGCCATGGTCCTGAGGTCTAAGCTGCCGGCCGGGTCAAGGCTGACGAACTCGCCATCGCGGAGGATCAACACCCGGTCGCAGATTTCGCGCACTTCCTTGAGTTTGTGAGAAATGTAGATGATCGTAACGCCGTTTTGCTTTAGCCGCCGCATTAATTCAAACAACGTCTCCACCTCGGGTGCGGTGAGCACAGTCGTCGGTTCATCCATGATCAATAACTTGCAGTCCTGAGCAATGGCTTTGGCGATCTCGACCATCTGCTTGCCGGCGACACTCAAGTTTTGAATCTTCTCATCCGGCGAAATGGTGGTATTTAGTTCGGTTAGAAGTTCACGGGTCTTGGCGCGCATTCGGCGGGTATCGAGCAAAAACCAGCCCAGTTGGTACTCCTGGCCGAGAAAGACATTTTCGTACACGTTTAGCTCAGCAATGAGGTTAAACTCCTGGGGAATCATGCTGATGCCTAAGCGCTTGGCAATCGAGGTCTCTCTGATCTGCACCGGTTGGCCCTCAAAATAAATCTGACCACAAGTCGGAGTATAGGTGCCGTTAAGAATTTTGACCAAAGTAGACTTACCGGCTCCGTTCTCCCCGATAATCCCAAGGATCTCCCCCCGCCAGATCTCGATATTAATGTCATTTAAGACTCGTACCCCGGAAAACTCTTTAGTTAATCCGGTGGTCTTAAGCAATATATCCCGTGGCACAGCGCGACCTCATTTCCGCATGGAATCATCAAAAGCAATTTTTGACGGGGGAAAATCAATCCGACGCACAAACTCCAAGGCTTCTCTGGCCCCAAACTCCCGATCCATGCCGCTATCCTCCCATTCCACGGAAAGGGGACCGGTATAGCCGATGGCATTAAGTTCCCGAATGATGGCTTCGAAGTCAACATCTCCATGCCCCAGCGAGCGGAAGTTCCAACCACGACAGCCATCGCCAAAGGTCAAGTGCGAACCGAGAATCCCGGCCTTGCCATCCAAAGTCACAGCCGCATCTTTCATATGCACATGGTAGATCCGGTCAGCAAAATCTCGGATAAATAGGTGCGGTTTAACCCCTTGCCAGAGCAGATGGCTTGGATCAAAGTTAAACCCGAGGGTCGGTCGGTAATCGAAGGCCTCTAAGAGCTTTTTGGCTGTATAGTAATCAAAGGCAATCTCGGTAGGGTGAACCTCCAAAGCGAACTTAACCCCTACCTCATCAAAGACATCGAAGATTGGTGTCCACAACTCCACAATCTCAGCAAAACCCGCCTCCACCATCTCTTCGGTGGTTGGGGGAAATGAGTATAAATATTTCCAAATCGGTGAACCGGTAAAGCCGGTCACCACGTTGCAGCCCATCTTGGCAGCTGCTTGGGCAGTATACTTCATTTCTTCGATCGCCCATTCTCTGATCTTGACTGGGTTACCCTTAACCTCAGCCGCTGCAAAAGCGTCTAAGCGTGGATCATACAGATCTCCCACACACTGCCCGGTTAAGTGTGCGCCTATCGCCCAACACTTGAGGCCATATTTGGCCAAAATTTCCTTGCGCTCCGCTACATAAGCCGGGTCTTGAGCAGCCTGCCGGACATTGAGATGATCGCCCCAACAAGCAATCTCCAGGCCATCATAGCCCCAGGATCTCATCTTTTGGCACACGGTCTCAAACGGTAAGTCGGCCCATTGGCCGGTAAAAATGGTCACTGGTCGATTCGCCATTATTCTCTCCTCCTCCCATTAATCCAGGTCTACCCAGACCGAACCAGCATTAGAGCTGTCTACGCATTTGTTGATGAATATTACTCCGGCCAAGCCGGCAACCGCATCGGGAAAATCAAGGTCTTTAGCGGTGAGCTCTAGGCCGGCCTTCTTTTTCAATAAGGCTTTCGAAAAGGCGGTATAGATGTTGGCGAAGGCTTCATAGTAGCCCTCGGGGTGTCCCGCCGGAATCCGGTTGAGCTCTGCCGCCGCTGGATACAGGTAGCCCCCGCCCCGGGTGTAGATCAAGGCAGGTTGATCAATTAGGGCTACGCGCAGGTAATTGGGGTTCTCCTGCTCCCACTCGATACTGCCTTTGGTTCCGTAAATTCTCACCTTTAGCCCGTTATCATGACCGATCGCCACCTGCGAAGCCCAGTAGACTCCGGTTGCTCCGGTATCATACTGCACCAGGATGCTGGCATTATCATCAAGGCTGCGACCTTCGCCGAAAATATCCAGCTTGGCACAGAGCGATTTAATCTTGAGCCCGGTGATGTAGGCGACAGTATTCTCGATATGACTGCCAATATCACCAACACAGTTAGACCGTCCGGATTGTAGTGGATCGGTTCGCCAGGCCGCCTGGCGGTTTGCCCCCGATTTCTCGACCGGTGTGGCTAACCAGCCCTGAGGGTATTCGGCCACTACTGTGCGCACCTCGCCAATACACCCCTGTCTAACCATCTCCCGGGCCTGTTTGACCATGGGATAGCCGGAATAAGTATACGTCACGCAAAAGAGCAGGCCTTTAGCTTGAGCTAAGTCAGCAAGCTCAGCGGCCTCAGCGGGGGTAAAGGTCAGTGGCTTATCACAGACCACGTTGATGTTATGTTCCAAAAACGCCTTCGCCACTGGGTAGTGGGTGTTGTTCGGTGTAACTATGGACACAAAATCAATCCCATCTGCCCTAGCCCCTTCAGCTTCAGCCATCTCTGCATAGCTCTGATAAAGGCGATCAGGCTCTATGCTTAGATCTGCTCCGGTCTGCTGAGTATTTGCGAAGTCCCGCGAAAAACAGCCAGCCACCAATTTGGCCTTCCCATCAAAGGCAGCAGCTTTGCGGTGAACATCACCGATAAATGAACCGATCCCCCCTCCCACCATTCCGTAGCTAAGTACCTGATTGCTCACTGATCATCACTCCTTTGCACATTTTGCGTGAAACAGTCTTTCAAGGCCTGGTAAAGCTGCCTGAAGAGCAGATAGCGAGTTTGGTAAAACTGACTCGTCTCCCCTAGCGGCACCACCGGTTCAGAGACCTGAAGACATTGCCGGCAAGCTGCTGCAACGGATGGATACAACCCTACGCCAACCCCAGCTAAGATGGCCACACCGAAGGCCGGACCTTCACTGGCTGCTACACTAACCACCGGTTGGTTAAATACATCGGCCATGATCTGGCGCCAGAGCCGGCTTCGGGCACCGCCACCTGATGCCCTGACCTGGTCAAAATCAACCCCAAGATCAATAATCAGCTCCAGGCAATCGCGTAAGCTAAAGGTAACCCCTTCAAGCACCGCACGTGTCAGATGTCTTTTGTCATGGCGTGAGGATAGCCCAAAGAAAACCCCGCGGGCAAACGGGTTAAGATGAGGAGTACGTTCACCCATCAGGTAAGGTAAGAAGATCAGCCCTTCTGCACCGGATGGTACCTGAGCCGCTTCCTCGGTCAAGAGTTCGTAGGAGACGTCAGGGGCGATGGTATTGCGATACCACTGCAGTGAGCCCCCTGCCGCCTGGGTAACCCCCATCACATGCCAAAGACCATCCACCGCATGGCAGAACGAATGGAGACGCCCCAGGGGATCCGTGACCATCTGGGTGGTAGCGGCAAAGACAACGCCAGAGGTACCGATAGTCGCTGAGACTAACCCCTGCTCGACGATACCATTTCCTACCGCTCCGGCTGCTTGATCTCCGGCTCCCCCCACAATCGGGGTTTGGCAGGCTAAGCCAGTTGCCGCGGCTGCTGCGGAGCTAACCCGGCCGGAGACCAACGCTGACTCAGTGCACGCTGGCAACCAATCCCGGTTGATCGCCAGATAATCAAGCATTTCGTCAGACCATTTACGGCCCGCTACATCAAACAAGAGAGTTCCCGAAGCATCCGAAACCTCAGTGGCAAATTCGCCGGTTAACTTGTAGCGAATATAGTCTTTGGGCAATAATACTTTGGCGATTTTCCGGTAATTCTCCGGCTCATGATTGCGAATCCACAGCAGCTTGGTAGCCGTAAAGTTTGGCAAGGCAGGATTACCGGTTAACTCGATTACTTTCGTCGGTCCAACATGGTCCGCGATTGCCTCGGCCTCGGCTACACTGCGTTGGTCACACCAGATTATCGCCGGTCTGATCACTTCACCATGCGAATCCAGGAGAACCGTCCCGTGCATCTGGCCGGAAAGCCCGATGGCCTTGATCGCTGTAGGTTTTACTCCGGAGGAGGAAAGAACCCGCCGAATTCCGGTACAGGTCGCCTGCCACCAATCAGCCGGATTTTGTTCCGCCCAACCTGGTTGTGGCTGATATAACGGATATTCCTCGATAGCCGACGCAACCAAACCACCCGATGCCTCAAACAATGCTACTTTGGTTCCGGAGGTCCCTATGTCGAGGCCTAATAAGCACTCCACGTAGCTACCTCCTTTACTTTGTGCGACTTTGTTTGAGCTCAGCTATAAAATCTTCATCAAGGCCAAGGGCGGCATAAACCGTTTGATAAGCGGCGACAGCGTCCCGGTCATTCTGAGCAACAGTAAGCGCTGCAGAATCAATCTTTTCGGCTAATGACCACATATACTCCCACTGCAGAATGCTACGCTTTACAGCCTCCACCTGATCTTCTGTATACGGGAAGAGATCATAGCCGATGCGTTCTCCGTTGGCGCCATAATTAAGACGCTGTAGTTCTTTGGCCAACGCCAGAGTTTGCATGAAGAATGAGGCTCCCACCATATTGTCGTCGTCGAAGTTGCCCCAACCGGAGTTGGCATGCTGATGCCCCAGCAGCCCTTCGCGATGCAATATCCAGGCGTATTCAGCTAGCGGTTCGCCGTTCATGATCAGATGTTGCCAGTCCATATTGATCTTCAGCCGCGAAGTATCCACGCCTTTTTGACGCACCTTCTCCACGACGTACATGGTCATTCCGAGATCGCGCATGAGAATCTTCATCGCCGGTTCACTATTTTTGTGCTCCAGAAAAACCGTGACCCCTTTGGCTGCAGCATGATCAACTACCTCAGCGATAGCATCTAGAAATGACTCCCAGACCTGCTCATATGAGGCCTGGAACGGATAATTATAGCCTTCGCCGCCCGGCCAGATGATGAAGGTCGCCCCGATCCCCGCCGCCAAATCGACCCCACGCTTGGCAGTAGCAACCGCTTCCTTCCGGAGGTGGGCATTTGGGTTAATGAAGGAACCGAGCGCATATTTGGGCATAGAAAAAAGACCCAATGCCACCGCATACAGGTCTTTATCGTTTAAAGCTTGGATAATCTGCTCTAGGTTGTCCTCATTTACTTCTGTGGGATAATGGTACTCAAACCCGTCTACTAGCCAATCTAACCCCTCAACCGCTCGCTTAGTCTTATCCACCATTGATTCGGTTACCGCTTCCGGGTGATACCCACTAGGCATAAACCGGGTCGCGTTGCCACCGAAGGACCAAATCCCCACACTATTCTTTGGCCTGATATTTTGTTGCATTAGTCTTACCCCCCGTCATCTTCTTCGTTTCGATAGTAACAACTGACAGGGGGGATTTCCTCTATAAAGAATAGCTAAGCAACTTTGGGCCTATCACTGCTCGCTATTGAGCAACCGCTGGGCAATTGGGATGTCTGCCGGTAAAAGATCATACTTGACCAACTCTTCGGGGGTTACCCAGGCCAAGGCATCATGAACTTTCAACTCAGGTTGTCCACTTTTGATACTAGTAAAGTAGACTTGTAGTTCAATGGTGCCACGAGGATAACGATAGACCGAGGTGGCGAAGTGTTCGCCCACCTCGGCCAAAACACCAAGCTCTTCTTGTAACTCGCGTACTAGGGTCTCCTCTGGGGACTCACCCGGCTCGATTTTGCCGCCGGGAAACTCCCATCTACCAGCTGATGATTGATCTTGAGCCCTTCTGGCGATCAAGATTTTTTCGCCCACTTTGATCAGCGCTCCGGTAACCCTGGTGAGTTCGATCATGACTGGTTCCTCCGGATTAGAAGGCGATGACGATACCGCCCTCATCGGCGTAAACACTGCTTAAGCCAGACATTTCAACGATAATGATATCCTTAAAATTAAATCGCTTGAGGACCTCTCGTTTAAACTCTTCTGCCCGTTCCCGCGCATTACAGTGTGCGATCCCGAGGACCTTCTCTTCGAGGCGCTCCCCTTGCTCACCAATGACCTCCACAAAGCGTCGGAAGGCCTTCTGGGCCCCGCGAGCCTTTTCAACCAACCGGATCGTCCCTTCTTCGGTACTTCCCATAATCAGCCTAACCGATAAGACCGAGGCCAGTTTGCCGATGACCTTGCTCACCCGGCCGGCTTTGACCAAATGATCCAATGACTCGAGCAAAAAGAAGGTCTTCATTTCTTGGATATATTGTGTAACTTTCTCCACGATCTCCAACTCATGATAATTTTGCTTCGCAAGTTCAAAAATCTTACGGCTGATTAAAGTTTCCCCAATTGAAGCGCTATGTGAATCAAAGACATGGATGAACTTATCACTACCGGATTCAAGCAACATCTTTTTGGCTAAAACCGCACTATCGAAGGTGGCGCTCAATTTGGAGCTTATAGTTACCACAAATACACTCCGCTCATCACCCTGATAAGCCTGGAGAAAATCATGTGGGGATGGACAGGCTGTTCGTGGGGCCTCTGGCGACTCCCGCATCAACCGCAGCAGCTCCGAAATTTGAAGGTTTTCATCATCACGTAACTCTTGATCACCGACATACAGCGTCAGCGGAACACGGTGAACTTGTAATTTCTCTGCAAGCTCGGGATTGAGGTCGCAACTGCTATCAGCAACTATTTTATAGTTCATGTGAGTCTCCCTTCCTGAATTTGCAGTTCTCATTCGCCACCAGCTATGGCAAGTCCTACCGATAGGCTTTCAATATTAGTTTATCAATGCTAATATTCCCAATTCTGACATTTTTCCGATGCTAAGTGAATAGCACACCCCTTCAGCTGAGTCTTCATACCACCAGAACAGGTGGAAAGAAAATAGAGCTCTTTCTGGCGAAAGAGCTCTATCCTGGTGCCTTTATCGACTATTGCGGATCAATGGCTCCGTAAATGAGCAGCTCACCTTCTTCGATCATCTTCCAGGCCTGCCCTGTCCAGTCATAGTGCATTGATTTGTTTTCTGCGGTGTTGACCCTTATCGCGACCACTGATTTGATACAATAGTCAGCATTGCGGATAACTGAGCGATCCGGATTGTACGGATATGGAGGTTCAACCCGGTCAATTGACCTGGCAGAACGATCTGCTACGACCGGTTCTACCAAGGGGCTAACAAAGCGGTATGGGCCTTCTCCGTCCAAACGAGCTATGCCTTTACTATCCGCAACAATCCGGGAGGTCAACAGCGGATATCCATCCTTTTCATACGCCATGATGTAACGCAACTCTCCTGGTATCTGCTGCCCATCCACATAAGGCGCATTTTCGGGAAAGTGAATCCACGCATATTTGGTTTCATAGGTGCCCTGAGGATAACTCTTTTTTAGATCATCCAGTGAAAAGCTTCGGCTATAACCATCAGCAGCGAAAACTGTAATGTCAACAGCATCTTCTCGTATGCCGGCTGCTTGCAGCAGAGTATAAATATCGACACCGCTGTAGGTGGCATAATAGTCACCGGATTTGGAAGTGTCTAAGACCATAAACTGATTAACTCTTGGGAGCTTTCGGATGTCAGCCCTGGTAAAGACGACTCCTGGAGCTTCCGGAACATCTGGGTTGTCGTTAGAATCACCAGGCAAGCGAATAGCTGCGATCTCCTCGCCATTGGTATAGCCATCGCCGTCTGAATCAAGATGACTAATCGCTAAGCAGGCAGCTGCGTTACGACCAGCCTCCATGTAGTCTCGGCCATAACTTGTAAGGGTCTTATCAATATCGCCGAAAGGCGGCTTCAAGCCATAGACCTCATGACACCAGTCGCAAGAGTTGAGGTAGTTTTTGCCCGACTGGCCTCCGGTGTGGCAGAGGTAGCAGTTGTCTAACTTGGTATCCCTCGCTTCGGGATAAGCCAGCAGAAATTGATCGGTGTCATAATCATTGTCATGTGCTTTGTAGGCCGCTAGTGCCGGCACCGCTAAAGCTATCAGCACTCCTAGGATGATTACAGTTCGCAGGAATCCTTTGTTTGCCATCCTACATCACCTCTCTAGCGGTAAAATCAAAGACAAAGACAGCGTTATAAACACCTGGGCGGGCAGTACTTTCCAAAGCATCTTCATACAGGACTACTTGATACCTGTTGCCAGGTTTGAGATCCGGATATAATACCACCTTCGCTCCATTGGCCTCTGCGGCCTCATTCACCGGAAGACCGGTGGCCATTTCGTAGACTTCGATCCGGTTTAGGGCATTAATTCTCACCGCCTGATTGCAGGTTAGCTCGATGGTGCCCTGATTAGTGACTAAAATGCCGTCGACTAACACTGCCGGAGTCCGGACTGCTACCGCAGGAGATAATGGTCCAAAACCATATTCATTCCCGGCCCGCACCTTAAAGTAATAATTTCTATCAGCCAGGATTCCTCCGCTACCTTCGCCGCGGTAGGTCACTTTTGTATCCGGTAATAGCCACATTTCACCGGGAGCTGGGTCGCGGCTAAAGTCGCAGGCCTGGATATACGTCCCATCCGGAGTGAGGCAATAGTAAAGTTGATAGTATTCCGCACCCGGAACCTTATCCCAGGTCGCATCGAACTGATACGAACCTTCGGCTCTAACCTGCAGATTAGCCGGTGCCTGAGCTGGTGCATAGCCTAACCTAATCGTAGCTTGAGCAACCTTGGTTTCGCCACTGTTACCGGTATGGGAGACTTGCACAGGGTATGATCCTGAATTAGTGCTATTAATGACACCCGGAACAGTTATGAACAGCTCGGTATTTGGTCGGATCGGATCCTTATCACCTTTTTCAACGGTTAAGTGCAGCTGCACAGCCTGGGAGGTCTTTACAATACTGGTTTGGCCGGTAATCACGGAAAAGAACCGATCGCCTGGGTACATATACTGAATGTTAGCCAGAGTAGCCCCGGGATTAGCGGCCAGGATATCCTCTTTGACCAAACCAAAAGAAGCCGGCAATTGGAAAACTAGCTTGGCCCCTTTCGATAAGTCAAGCGCCTCACTAGATACCAGGCTGACAACGTAAATCCCCTCTTGACCTGGGACAAAACTGGTCGAAGTTACTTTTTCAATTGTGAAGTCACCGGCAAGTATTGTTAACGGAGAAAGGACGATTGAAGCTGCTATAACGAGTGTGACCAGTACTATTACCATCTGAAGTTTATGAATCCTCATCATTCACCACTTCCTTAGAGAGGGCCAGCTGCAAAGCTGACCCTCATAGTACTTGGTTTTAGTTTAGCTATGCGTTTTAGTACACAAAGAACAACGGTTTGCCTGTAGGAGCAAAGGTAGGAATCGCAGCTTGAGTTTCAGCAGACATGAACCAATTGATCAGTTTCATTGCCCCATCATAGTTAACATGCTTGTGTACCGCGGGGTTGACGGCAATAATGCCATATGGGTTGAATAAGGCTTCGTCACCCTCAAAGACAATTTTCAGTTCTGGGTAGTTACCGGCTAAATAGGTCGCCCGGTCGGAGAGAATATAAGCCTGTCTCTCATTGGCCATGGTTAGGCAAGCGCCCATCCCCTGTCCTGCAGACATATACCAAGACCCGCTAGGCTCAATACCCGCTGCTTTCCACAGATCAAGCTCTTTAACATGAGTACCAGAGTTATCGCCACGGGAGATAAAGTCCACCTTAGCGTTGGCAATTCGTTTCATGGCTCCGGTCGCTCTATTAGCTGTAGCTACGCCGGCGGGATCATTGACCGGCCCGAGAATGATATAATCGTTATACATGACATCTTTACGGTTGACCCCGTACCCATCAGCTACAAACTTGTCCTCTAAGTCGCGGGCATGGACCAAAACCACATCGGCGTCGCCCTGTTCACCAAGCTTGATGGCCTGGCCTGTACCAACGGAAATGACATGGACTTGAATATTGTATTTCTTTTCAAAGTCTGGAAGTAAGAAATCTAATAGACCGGAATTCACAGTACTGGTTGTCGTCGCAAGAATAATTCGTTCGGCTGCTAATGATGGCATCACCAACACGGTTAGCGCCAGGATAGCTAGAATAGCTACCAGAATCTTTGCGTTTACTCTCCTCATTTTCTTTCCTCCTAAACAACGGTTATGATTATTCGGACATAACGGGGAAGAAAAAGAAGGACCTTTTCGTGTGGGTCCGTTATGTCCAAACGTATATTGCGTTAATTCCACCACCAACTGAAAAATCCTTCACAAAATATAAAAAAGTCCCGGCGCCCTTACGAATGGTGCGCCGGGACGAGCCAGTGCTTTATTTCATAAGCATCACCGATGTTGCTTTGATCAACGCCGTTGCTTGATCACCTTCCTTTAAACCCAATTCATTTACCGAATCCGCGGTGACGACTGCAGCCACGCTGTTGCCGCCACAATCCATAATCACCTCAGCCACCGGACCGCTGATGGCGATCTTCTTCACTGTTCCGGCCAACTTGTTTCTGCCGCTAATTTGCACGAAAATCCCTCCTTCCTAATAACCATCAATAGTATCTTGCTTCACAAGCAAAATATTTTTGCAAAAAAATATTTTGCCACCAATAGCAGGATTTGCGGCAAACAGGGTGAACTATTTTCGTAACACATTTATGTAAATTCGTGTTACGGAGGTTGTTGATTATGGACGTCAAAAAGCTCACCTATGGCGGAATTTTTATCGCCTTGGGCATACTCTTGCCAATCGCCTTTCACTGGGTTGGTTTGGGCAGAACCTTCTTGCCGATGCATATTCCGATTTTGTTGGCCGGCTTTTTCGCCGGTCCGTTAACCGCAGCGATGGTTGGAGTAATCACGCCTTTACTTAGCTCGGTTTTGACCGGGATGCCTCCGCTGGCCCCTACCGGGTTAATGATGGCTGTTGAGCTGCCAATCTACGGACTGCTGGTCGGAGCCGCCTACCATCGCTGGTCACTGGGAAAAATCCCAGCCCTCTTAAGTGCCGTGTTGGCTGGCCGCCTGGTATATGGCTTGCTGATGTGGCTGGCTTTACCCTTATTCGGCTTAGAAGGGATCCATCCGCTTTATCCTATCGGTGCAGGTCTAATCGGCAGTTTGCCAGGGGTATTACTACAGCTTGTCCTCGTCCCGGCCACGGTAAGCCTGCTCGAACAGGTGCCATCACTGTCGGTAGCTAAGGAGGGTTAACCATGCCAGAGCGGATCGCCTATTTTAATGCAGCTGCGGCTGAGTGGGATAACCTGCCCAAAGCCGATGCTGATAAACTCGAGTATATTGTCTCGTTCCTCCCTACCCACCCTCATTTACAAGTAATAGATGCCGGTTGCGGGACCGGCATCTTATTGCCATTTATCAAGGCGAAACTTGGCGAGTCAGGTCACATATACGCCGTCGATTTTGCCGCGGAAATGCTTAGTCAGGCCCAGGCCAAGTATGACTGGCCCAACCTTCAGTTCATTCAGAGCGATGTCACCGCTCTGAATCTTCCCGATGCCACAATTGATGCCATCATCTGCTATTCACTCTATCCACATCTGGCCAACAAAGAACGTGCGGTTGGCGAATTCACCCGCCTGCTCAAACCGGCTGGGCGGCTGATCATCGCCCACTCTAAAGGCAGAAAGGCCATCAATGAAATCCACCAGAACCTGGGCGGGGCGGTGGCCAATGACCTGTTGCCCCCAGCTGCCGAGACCGGAGCCATCTGTACACAAGCAGGGCTGACGGTACTTGAAACCAGGGATGATGAGCAGTACTACCTCGTAGTGGCTGAAAAGTAAGGCAGGGAATAAACTATTTCACTGCGAATATCTGCTATTACTTTTGCCTAAAGGGGTCGTAGACATGGAAATAGCCCTCTTCTTTGGCTCGGCATTTCTGATCGGGCTTACCGGCGCCGCAATGCCGGGGCCGATGCTCAGTGTGACCTTGGAACGGACAGCTCGTTACGGATGGTTTGCCGGGCCGTTAATCGCCCTAGGCCACTCCCTGCTGGAGTTGCTACTCATCATCGCGATAGTCTTTGGTTTTGGCCCCATCTTGAGCTCACAAACCTTCACCGGTTTTTTGGGCATCTTTGGTGGAGCGATTCTGATCTGGATGGGGCTCGGCGTTGTTCGCAATGCCGCCGGCGTGAGCTTGCCACAGGTGAATCAAGATGATTCTGATGGAAACCAACAACGCCCTTGGCAACGTGTGCCGGCGAGGACTGTGCTTTTCGGGGTGACGACTAGTCTTTCCAATCCGTATTGGCTGTTATGGTGGGGGTCAGTTGGAGCGGGTTATGTGGCTATTGCCCTGCAGACGCTTGGATTTGCCGGACTCTTAGCCTTCTTTCTCGGCCACATCTCGGCTGATTTTGGTTGGTTCACTCTAATGGCCTATCTCATGGATAAAGGCGGCAAGCTACTGCCCCAAGCTGTATTTACTTGGCTGCTGCGCATTCTCGGTCTCTTTCTCATCCTCTTTGCCGGATATTTCGTCTGGACGGGAGTGCAAAGTTTCATAGGTTAACGGCTAGCAGGTGGCTTAAAATGGAAGGGATCTATACTGAGTAGGGGACTCTAATGTCACACAATCTCGAAAGAGCGGAGCCACCTGCTACTATATAAACAAAAAACCGGCCCGAAAAGTTCCCACACCAAATGGTGAAATTTCCCTTTCGGACTTGCTCACACTATCTGTCCAACACATACAGTACACTAACGTACAAATAAAAGGAGTGTTGACAGATGTGTTTCCGCCGTATCGGCCTGCTGCTCATGGCGGTAGTGCTGATTCTAACTCTTCTTTGCCCTGTTCTAGCCGCTGAAAAATATCCCCATAAACCAATTACCTACCTGATCACCTTTGACCCGGGAGGTCAATCCGATTTAGAAGCCCGGCGGCAGCAACCCCTGCTCGAAAAGTATTTGGGTGTACCGATTATTATCACCTATAAATCGGGTGGTGGCGGTTCGGTCGGTTGGTCGGAGCTAGCCAACTCACCCGCTGATGGCTACACTATTGCCGGCAATAACATCCCGCACATCATTTTACAGCCCATCGAGCGTACCAACGCAGGATATCAGACCGAAGACCTTGAGCCCATTGCGATGTTTCAATCCACACCGATCGGTTTAGCTGTTCTCAAATCAAGTCCGATTACCTCACTCGACGAATTCGTCGCCTATGCTAAACGCAACCCAGGTGCAATTACCATTGCCGGTTCGGGAACCTACTCCGGACATCACCTAGCCTATTTGCAATTTGAGAAGCTCTCCGGTGCGAAGTATACCTATATCCCCTTTACCGGGGCTGCGCCTCAGGTAACGGCATTTTTGGGCGGACACACCATGGCGATCCTTGCCAATTCCAATGACTTAGTCCAACACCAAGACCGGATCCGCATTTTGGCCTTTGGCGGGGTAGAGCGGTTTGGCGCCTTGCCGGAGGTGCCCACCTTCCGCGAACTAGGGTATGAAATGACCGCAACCATCGACCGAGGCGTGTGTGCACCAAAAGGCACCAATCCCGAGCGGATCAAAGTGCTCGAAGAAGCCTTTCTGTCGATTGCCAATAACCTGAGCATCAGGCAACAAATGTTAGACCAAGGTTTTGTTCCGGTAGCCATGGGCGCTCAGGAGTTCAAAAAATACATCGCTGAGAAAACCGTAGAATACACCGAACTCTTGCATAATCTTACCGCCGGTAATTAGCGGTGTGGAGGGGTCTTCTCCACACCCATTTCTCTACAGGAGGTTCCCAAAAGTGGAAAACGTCATCTTTGCCGTAACTCAAATCTTTGACCCCATGAATCTCATACTATTGGTACTTGGCGGAGTCGCGGGAATTATCGTGGGTTGCCTACCCGGCCTCACCGCTACAATGGCCTTAGCTCTACTGGTCCCATTTACTTTTACCATGCCGGCCGCATCAGGACTAATCATGTTGGGCGGCCTATACGTTGGCGCGATGTTTGGCGATGCGATTCCCGCCATCCTCATCAACACCCCCGGCACCCCCTCGGCCATCGCTACGACTTTTGATGGGTATCCGCTCGCCAAGAAAGGCATGGCTCAACAAGCCTTGATCGCCAATGCCTTTAGCTCTTTGGTCGGTGGGATTATCGGCACAATCACCCTGCTCAGCCTATCGCCGCCCTTGGCAGAACTAGGGTTGAAATTCGGCCCGCCCGAGTATTTTTGGATGGCCATTTTTGGGTTAACCATCATCGGGACTATCGCCTCAGATTCAATCCTCAAAGGACTCACGGCCGGTGCCCTTGGCCTTTTACTAAGTACCGTTGGCATCTCGCCCATTGGCGGTGATGTCCGGTTCACGATGGGGCTCGTTCCCTTGCAGGCCGGGATAAACCTGATGGCTGCCCTAATCGGCTTCTTCTGCATCCCCCAAGTCCTGGAAATGATCGAAACCGGGGCCAAAGAATATCAGGTCATTCAGTACGTCTCGCAAAAAGGCCTACTTAGAAAGACCATTAGGGAACTAATCCGCAAGCCAATTCTTCTGTTGCGGTCGTCTCTAATCGGCGTCATCGTCGGGATTATCCCGGGTGCCGGTGGGAATATTGCCTCGCTGATCTCGTATAACGAGGCGGTGCGGTGGTCCAAGAACCAGGACGAATTTGGCAAAGGAACCTTGGATGGTATCGCCGCTACGGAGACGGCCAACTGTTCAGTTGTTCAGGGTTCGTTAATTCCCATGCTCACTTTAGGAATTCCCGGTTCGCCAGCGGCTGCCGTGATTCTTGGCGCACTTCTGCTCCACGGGATGCAACCGGGGCGTCAATTATACACGACCTTTGGCGGAATAACTTATACCTTTATCCTCTCATTTTTCCTGGCTGTTGTGGTTATGTTTTTCTTTGTCGCGCTGGGATCACGGTTTTTCGCCCGGATGATTTCAATCCCCTACCAATACCTGGTGCCGGGGATTGTCTTTCTGAGTGTTATCGGCTCCTATGCCCTGCGCAACAATTTGTTAGATGTGGTGATGATGCTAATCTTCGGTTATGCAGCCTATATTCTCCGCAAGTTCGGGTTTAACTCCGGAGCGCTGGTCCTCGGCTTGATTATGGGACCCTTTGCTGAGCAGGGTCTGGTGCAGTCGCTGCTCATGGGCAGGGCGGCAGGCTCAATACCGAAAGTATTATTTGGTCGACCGATATCGTTAGTTCTGATCGGTCTATCGCTGCTCTCGATCGCTTGGCCCATCTTTTCAGCCTGGCGCGAGCGACAGCAACACAGGAAGATAACCATGAAGGAAGGAGAGATTATCGATGGTTAATAGCGATTCGCTCTCCGGACTGGCAATCCTGGCCCTATCCTATATAGGGTATTACCAGTCCCAAGGGTTCACCTATTATAGCAAGATCTTTGTCTCTTGGGTGCTAATCATTCTCGCAGTTTTAGGAGGAACGCTCCTCATTAAAGGTCTAGTGAGCCCAAAGGCGCTTCAGTTTTGGACCGAAGGGGCCAAGATCAGATCGGTTGTCCTGACAGTGCTGATTCTCGCCGGTTATACGGCTTTGCTGCCGATCATCGGTTTTATTATCTCAAGCATCGCCATGTTCTTCACTTTATGCCTGCTCCTAGCCTCTCCACCAAAAAGACGGTCAGTGCGAACGTGGGTCTATGCCTTGGTAGTCAGTTGCACCATCACCCTACTTTTTGATCTCGTCTTCCGCCATGCGTTATTGGTACCGTTGCCAGTAGGGAGCATTTTCGTCGGCTAACGTGTACAGCAAAAAGGACGGCTGCTCTACCATCAGAGTGCCGTCCTAGCTTCTTAGCTATTGTCAGCTAGCTGCCCCATTCTAAGCGTTCAAGAATGACCGCTGCTCGCGGCCCAAAGCCGTCTGCATACTCTACCGGATAGTGGGTCAGCACATACAGCGGCTGACCGTTCCAGACACCAACCGCTAAGTTGCTAATGGCCGGACTAGCGACAGTGATATTGTATTCTTCGGTTGACCATTCGAAGCGATCGCCTTGATTCGGGGCTAGTTTATAGGTTTCCACCAGGTTGGCAACTACAGCGTCAATCTCTGGTTGCTTGACGCCGGGTGCAAACAGAAAGACTTCTAAAAATGCATCCGGATTATAGAATCCGCCAAAGTTAGCGATAAACTTAACCGCAAAGCCCTCTAAAGTCCGACTGGTTTCAACTACAAAATCTTCGGGAAAATAGGTGCTTAATCGGGTGCTCCAGGCCTCTGGCGCTACAAAGAGTTTTAAGTTGAGCTGGGTCTCTTCTCCCTCAATGGATACCACGGCCTTATCGGTCTCCGGCCGAGCAGCATCTGCCAGAAACATCCCTCCGCGCAACTGACCCACCGCTAATACAGTCATAATCACGAACAAAATCGAAACAACTACTGTCATCGGTCTACGCATTTGATCACCCTAGACCATTGTATCATGCGGATGGATGTTGAAGGTTGGTTAATTACAGGTTACTCTGCCTATTCGACCCATGGATTCAGTTATTGCTAACCTTGCAGCCAAACTGCTCCAGAAGATGATCTGTTAATTTGATTTGCGAGGCTATGCCCCAACGAAAAGCCCGCTCACCATCTAAGCCATAGCAGAGATGTTCAATCGAGTAGGGGGGATCGTTCTGTAATACCTTATCTATCCATTTCAGTTGAACCATCAGCTCTTGCTTGCGCTTTTCTAAGGCCGAACAGATCTGCTGCGGGTTGAGCAGTTCAACTAACTTCAAGGCAACATTGAACTCGGCAAGATAGCTTAAATCTCCCGAACCAAGCCAATATACGGCATGTTCGATCAGAGTCTGCAACCCTAAATCGGAAATAACAAAAGGAGTAGCATTTCTCCCCTGCGGAGTACATCTGACAATTAGTCCCCGTCGCTCTAACCGATCCAAGGCATGGTAGATCTCCGAATGCGTGATTTGCATCCAGGAAGCCAGCGGCGGTATGGCCATGATGCGTTTAACCTCATAACCATGGATTGGTCCCCGCCAGGCTAAAGCAAGGATATACAACTCCTTCCAATTAAGCAATTTCTTAACCAAAATGATAACATTCCTTTCAGCACCGTTGTAATTTGATTATGCGTAAGTGGCTGAGAATCCTTCTGCGCTTTTAAATTATACAGTATCCGACAGTCTGGATAATACTTGGCTCGGACAAAAAATGTCCTTGTCAGAGTAGCTTATAATGTGATATATTTATATCTGCAATTGAATTAACCCGGATCAAAAACGTGCCGAAGTGGCGGAATTGGCAGACGCGCTGGACTCAAAATCCAGTGAGGCTCAAACCTCGTGTGGGTTCGACCCCCACCTTCGGCACCATCTAAAAAGTAACCCCAGCTCAGCTGGGGATTTGTTTTTTTGACTCTTCTCCATTCAATTCAGCAAATACGATGCGGTTCCGACCGGAAGCCTTCGCTTGGTATAGCAACTTATCAGCAATATCTATTATTTCCTCCAAGGAGCGCTCTGGTGAATACTGCACCGTAGTGACTCCAAAACTAGCAGTAATAAACTCAGAGACCGGAGAATTTTCGTGTTCGATTTTCAGATCCCGAATGCGCTGTTGAATCCGTTCGCCAACCTGAACAGCCATCTGGAGATCCGTATCCGGTAATATGCAAGCAAACTCTTCTCCCCCGTAACGGGCGGCCAAGTCAACAGATTCTCTGATGCATGCTGTCAATACCCTACCGATCTGACGTAAACACTCATCCCCCATCACATGGCCATACCGATCATTATAGGCTTTAAAATCATCGACATCGATCAAAATGATCGAGAGTTTAGATTTTGTGCGGCTAAGTCGGGCATACTCGCGAGCGAGCGCAGCATCAAAACACCGTCTGTTAGCTATGCCAGTTAAGCTATCCGTGTTGCTCAGCTCAGTCAACCGGCGATTGGAATCCGCGAGCGCTAGTTCCATAACCTTTCTATCAGTTATATCAGTTAACATCGCAAATGCTCCGTCAAATCGGCCAGCCTCATCCATAATCGCTTTAGCGGAGACCTTAAACCAGCGCTCTTCTCCGCTTTTCCCCAGCAAACAGCACTCATAAACGGCATCTTTACCACATTTGCGCAAATACTCCTGATACTTCCTAATTTCCAGCTGATTCTGAGGAAAGAAAGAACTATAGGGCCTACCAACTAGCTCATCAAGCGTATAGCCAAGAACCGAAGCCATCTGCTTATTGGCAAAGACAATGCGATAATCTGCATCAAAGATCAGAATGCCTTCCAGGGCTGTCTCGACCATTCGTTGAAACTGGATTTCACTTTTCTCCAAGCTTTTTTGGATTTGCACCACTTGTTGATCGCTTCGCTGTTTGGCAAGCATCAGGAGAATATAGCTACTGATTAAAAAGATGCAAAAACTCGTAAGCGGTATCACGGCGTGGACACGACGGTCAATACCTGGACCAAACACATGCTCCGGAAAAGCCAAACTCACTATAGCTGCAATCAGAAAGACAAGGCCAGCTAAACTATAACTGACACCCAAGAGTGTTTGCAGCAAAGACCTGTCAGGTTGTTTATGCAATAAGAACACACCTGGCAAGAAGTAAAAGAGCGTTTGGAAGACAAACAGTATTCCTCGCCCAAACGGCGGAGCCATAAACACGGTTGACACAGAGATAGCTACAACCACAACGGATACCAAGAGATGCACCCATCGCTTGACCAAACGACCGGAGAGGGTTCTGACAGCCCAAGCTTCGTAGGCACAGCCCAACAAGAGAACAACATTGGCCAGGAGAGTTACTCCGTCAAAAATGCCGACTCTGGTGAATAGCAGTAAGGATCCAGCTGCCTGGCAGAACTTGGCCTGAATCCAGAAGGGCACTTCGCGCCGAGTAGTTCCGGAAAACTTGAGGATTACCAACAGCAGGGCAAATATGAAGGACCCAACGGCCAACATTAACATCACAGTCGCTAAATCCATAAAGACCTCGCGATCATTTTAATGTGGGATACTCCCGGAAACATTAGCCAAAGGTTTGATTACTTAAAACGAAATAGTTTATCACCATTATTTGCAGGTTCAATGCTAATCCGAAAAAACCTTTATAGAATTCCTAGACATAACGAAAATATCCATCGTTTGGGCGAAAACAGGCATTATTTCGGATTAGACAAAGCATCTTGCAGCGTGGAGAAAATCGGATGGACTTGGCAGCAGGCCAAGAATGAAAAGCGCCTTCAAGCTCCCATCAATTACCACTATCTTCAAGCGGCACCATGGGAATCTTAATCATTCGGAGGTGACTACTTGTGTTCTTTGAAAGTGATGCCTATTACCGCACCCTGTTCTATCTGGCGATCTTTGCGGTTGTCGGTTATTATCTGTATCGCCTGTTTACCCGGCCAAAAAATAAAGGCTAGTGTCCTAGCCTTCAAATAAAGTTCGTACTTTCTTCAGCTTTTCCCTGATCGGCAGGCCGTAGGGGCAGCGTCCTTCGCAAATCCCGCATTCTTCGCACGCATCCGCCTTCACATCCAGAGCGTTATATCTACCTACCGCCCACTCCTTAAGGTCATACCTGGTCACATAGCCCTCAAAAAGAAACATCGTCGGAATATCAATCTGGCTCGGACAAGGAAGGCAATATTCACAGCGCCGACAAAAGTCATCATCCAGCTTCCCGGTGATCTCAGCTAATTCAGCAGCTTCTTCAGGGGTAAGCGGTCGGACGTCAGCGCCAACCGCCAAGTTCTGCTGTAACTCCGTCAGCGAACCCGACCCGGGAATAGCCACGGAAACCTGGTGTTGCAAAATCCACCGCAAGGCCAAGTCCGCGCGATCAATCGCCCCGCCGGCCAAGGGCTTCATTACGATGATACCTAGGTCTAGTTCGAGCGCCCGTGGAAAGAGCTGCTCCAGTGGTTTGACCTCCACAGGATTAAATGGTACCTGTATGGTTTCCAGGTGCTCATTGTCGATGATTTCCGCCAAGACCTCACAGACATGGCCGGTTACCCCGATATGCCGGATCAGCCCCTCCTGCTTGGCCTGGAGGGCAGCCTCCATCGCACCACCGGGGCCGGTGATCTTCTGCCAAGCCTCTAGGCTGCGAATGTTGTGAAATTGGTACAGGTCCAAATAATCCGTACGCATATTACGCAGGCTGGTTTCGATATCGCGCAGAAAACCAGCTGCATCACGGGCCATCGTTTTGCTGGCCAAGTATACTTTATCACGCAGTCCGCCTGAAAGAGCTAGGCCGATCCGCTCCTCGCTAGTGGTGTACCCACGCGCCGTATCAATAAAATTAATCCCCTGCTCCACGGCTTCCCGCACTACTTTGACCGCTTCTTCTTCGGTCAAGCGCTGAATCGGAATGCCGCCAAAACCAACAGCGGTAACTTCGAGTTCGGTCTTACCAAGTCGACGTTTCTGCAATCTGAGCACCTCCCGTGCCTAAGCTAATACCCCTTCCGCCTTTAGCAGAGCAAGCGCTTTTGTAAAGGCCTCAAGTGTGATGTCCAAATCTGTTTTGGTATGAACAGCACTTAACCAGCCACCTTGTCCAGTCATATCAACGCCGTTGAGCAACATGGCTTGACGAAATGGACCGGCAATCTGCCCCGGAATCTGCATCAATGGTTCCCAATTGGCGAAATCTTTTTTCTCCGCATACCCGGTCAGCCCAAAAGCGAAGTGAAACATCGAGCCTTCTCCATAGGCAAACCCAGTTATCCCTGTTTCTTTAAACGCCTGGTTAAATCCGTCAATCAAGTAGGCACAATTGGCATTTGCCAACCTGCTCGGCTCCCCGGTCTTGATCTCGGTCAGCATTGCGATCCCGGCAGCTGCGGACAACGGATTGGCGTTGTAGGTTCCGGGATGCGAAAACTTACCGAACCGATTACGCTTGCTATCTGAGGTAAAAGCCAAGATATCCATGATCTCCGCCGGTCCGGTTACCGCGCCGCCGGTTAACCCGCCGGCCAAGACCTTAGCAAAGGTACATAAGTCGGCTCTTAGGTTAAAGAACTCCTGAGCGCCACCGGGTGCCAAGCGAAACCCGGTTATCACCTCATCGAAGATTAGCAGGGCACCTGCTTCTGAACAAAGGTCACGTAAGATTTCAAGAAAACCGGGCACAAACGGGGTAGTCCCCCAGGCCCCACCGGTCGGTTCTAAGATTACACCGGCAATCTCGTCTCCTTCATCAGCAAAAAGGCGCTGTAGATAAGCAATGTCATTTGGCGGCACCACACGCACATCTTCCAGCGCACCAGGCGGCACCCCGACAGAGGTAGGTACATCGTACGGCGGATACACTCCAGCCGTCATCGCATCATGCCAGCCGTGAAAATGCGAAGCAAACTTGACAATGATTTTCCGTTCCGTATAGGCGCGAGCAAGGCGCATCGCCATGAGGGTTGCCTCAGTACCGGATCCGGTGAAACGAACCCGCTCGGCACCGGGAACGAGTTCCTTAACCAGCTGTCCCCAGGCCAGCTCCAACTCGTGGTTGGCGCCGTAGTGGGTCCCCTTCTGCACCTGCTCGGAGACTGCTCGGACCAATTCGGGGTGCGAATGGCCCAGCATTAGTGAGCCATGGCCGGTCCAGTAGTCAATCAGCTCTCGCCCCTCTACCGACCATTTTCTCGCACCTTCGGCCCGCTCTACATAGATCGGAAACGGTTGCATATAGCGGGCGTCATGGGTCACCCCGCTAGGAAAAACCTCGACTGCCTGCGCATAAAGCTCAGCAGATTTAGCAAAGTGCTCACGATATTGCGTCTCTACGCTCATCACTACTCTCCTCTTCTGACCGCCACTCTAATAGGCGGATTACTCCTTCTTCCATCATCTTAGCGATCTGACCCGGTGCAATAACCAGGATGATCTTACGAATGCCAGGCATCAACAAGACGAGACCAAGAATATCCGTGGCAATTCCCGGAAGAATCAGGATTACCCCGGCCAATAAGATTAATAAATTGTTTAACGTCTCTGCATCGGGAAGATTGCCCTGCCAGAGTGCTTTCTTAAAGAGCACCCACGGATCAGATCCCCATCGTTTCGTTAGAAACATACCCAATAATCCGGTGCTGGTGCTCCAAATCAGCAGGGATAATAGGCCGAAACGCATTACATATCCAACAAGCAAACACAGCTCGGTCACTGTAACCAGAACCAAGCTGATTACTATTCTAATTAGCAAAGAGAATTCGCTCCCTAGATAATGTGAACTTTCATTAGGTTAGTGGTGCCAGCTATACCAGGTCTGAGTCCGGCGGTCATCACTACCAGATCTCCCTGTTCGGCGAATCCCTTTTTAACCGCAGCCTCGATCGTAACCGCGATCATCGAATCGATATCATTGGTTCGCTCAACTACAACCGGGTACAGCCCAGAAGAGAGCGTCAATCGTTTGGCTACCTCGATGTTGGGCGTGGCCGCAACTATCGGGGCTTTTGGCCGATACCGGGAGACCATTAAGGCAGTTATTCCAGATTCTGTAGAAGTGATAATTGCTTTGGCTGCTAGATCTTCGGCGGCTTGGCAGGTCGCATGACTGATCGCATCGGCGATAGCCGGAGAACCTGTACGCTTTTTATATAGCCGCTGGCTATAATCTATTGATTTTTCAGTATGAATCGCAATCTCAGACATCATCTTGATTGCTTGAACGGGGTAATCTCCAACCGCAGTTTCTCCGGATAGCATTACCGCATCAGTTCCATCAAGGATCGCGTTAGCGACATCAGTAACCTCCGCCCGAGTCGGCCGCGGCGAATGGCGCATCGAATCCAACATCTGGGTTGCGGTGATTACCGGCCTGCCCATCAGATTACTCTTCCTGGTCATGCGCTTTTGCACCAACGGAACCTCGTGCGGTGGCAGGCTTACCCCCAAATCACCGCGGGCGATCATTACCGCATCCGCTTCTTTGATAATCTCTTCGAGATTGGCCAACCCTTCTTCATTTTCCACTTTGGCGATGATGGGAAGGCTTGCTCCAGCTTCTTCGATTACCTGCCGAATCTCCCGCAGATGCGAGGCGTGCCGGACGAAGGAAGCCGCAATAAAATCAAAACCGTGCTCTACTGCGAACCGGATATCGCGAATATCTTTTTCGGTAACCGCCGGAAGGTCTACTTTAACTCCAGGCAGGCTAACCCCCTTATGCGAAAAGAGCTCACCACCGATGACAACCCGACAACGGATTTCTTCCGCAAAGACCTCCTCAACGACCAACTCGAGGTTAGCATCATCAAGGTAAATGGTGTTGCCCGGCTTTACATCTCGACACAAATACGGATAACCGACAAAAACTTTTTCTGCCGAACCCACTTGCGGCACGGTGGTCAGAGTTATCTGCCGGCCGGGAATCAAAAACGTTCCCTTGGGCACCGTACCGGTACGAATCTTCGGCCCCTGAATATCAGCGATTTTGCCAACAAAGATGTCAAGTTCTTTGGCCGCCTGGTCTACCTCGGCCAAGCGCCGTTCAACCTCACCATAATCAATATGAGAAAAGTTTATCCGAATAACATTTAGCCCAGCCTGTAGCATCTCTTTTATCTTACCATCGGTGCTGGGCCCTAGTGTTGCCACAATCTTGGTCTTTTTGTGCCACTGGGTTTGGTCTTTAGTACCCATGAAATCCTCCTAATATAAATAAAAATAAATGCCTACGGGCGAGAGAGAATTTCTGCTAACCTAAACCCCTCCAGGTCGATCTCTTGCTGGCCGGAGAAGACCTGGTTAAATGGGACACTAATGATTTTATTGCCCTGGATCGCCGTCATCACAGCGGTCTGGTCCTCCAAAAGCAGCTCAACTGCTTTGGCGCCGAATTTGCTGGCCAGAACGCGGTCCATCACGGTCGGGGTGCCTCCCCGTTGAATGTGACCAAGCATGGTAATCCGGGTTTCAAAGCCCGTTTTCTCTCGGATGAACTGGCCAACATACATCCCAGAACTTTGTAAATCTTCCACATCTGTAGGGCGATAACCTTCCGCTACTATTATTATGCTATGGGCCTTGCCGCGCTGATAACCGCGGATTACCCGTTGACACAACTCCGTTAGTGAATATGAGTCTTCGGGTATTAGTATAGACTCAGCACCACCGGCTAAACCCGCAGCCAAGGCTATATGACCAGAATTTCGTCCCATTACCTCGACGACGTAGACTCGCTCATGACTGGTCGCGGTATCGCGGATCTTATTTACCGCTTCGACTACGTTGTTTACCGCCGTATCAAAACCAATTGAATAATCGGTCCCCGCAATATCATTATCAATCGTTGCGGGAATCCCTACTACCCGAATCCCTCGCTCAATGAGGGCTAGGGCGCCTCTAAATGAGCCATCCCCGCCGATTACGATCAGACTTTCAATCTCATTAATCTTCAAGGCTTCAATGGCCTTTAACTGCCCCGCTTCGCGGGAGAATTCGTCGGAACGAGCCGTGCGTAAAATCGTACCACCGCGGTGAATGATATCGGCAACCGATCTGGAGGTGAGCGGCTGCATATTATTTCTGATCAGGCCGGCATAGCCATGCTGGATACCGTAGACTTCCAAGCCATGGTAGGCAGCCATCCGAACGACCGCTCTGATTGCGGCGTTCATACCCGGAGCATCACCACCACTAGTTAATACGCCGATCCTCTTCACCGTTATGCCTCCTTCTCCTCATCAGCCTGATAGAAAATACCCATATTTCGGAATTTGGCATATCTGTGGTCGACTAAGTTGTTAACATCCATTTTATTGAGTTCCTGCAAATTCCGAACGATCGCAGCCTTAATGTTACTGGCTGTCTCTGCATAGTCGCGATGGGCACCGCCCAAGGGCTCAGGGATAATCTCATCGATCACCTTTAGCTCCAGCAAGTCTTTGGCCGTTATTTTGAGGGCCGCAGCAGCCTCCGCGGCAAAGGAGGCATCATGCCACAAGATCGCGGCGCAGCCTTCCGGAGAAATCACCGAGTACTGGGCGTTTTCCAGCATCAAGATCCGATCACCGACACCGATGGCTAAGGCGCCTCCGCTACCACCTTCGCCGATCACCACGACCACAATCGGAACGGTAAGGCTGCTCATATACATCAGATTAACGGCAATGGCCTCAGCTTGTCCTCTCTGCTCAGCTTCTAATCCCGGGAAGGCCCCAGGAGTATCGATCAAAGTGATAATCGGCCGCCCGAACTTCTCAGCTTGTTTCATCAGGCGCAAGGCTTTGCGATAACCTTCAGGAAATGGCATGCCAAAATTACGGGCGATATTCTCTTTGGTATCGCGCCCTTTTTGTTCGGCGATCACCGTAACCGGAGCACCTTCAAGCATCGCCAACCCGCCGATGATCGCATGGTCATCTCGGTATAGCCTGTCGCCGTGCAGCTCCAAAAAATCTGGGAAAATCAAATTAATTAGATCCAAGGCCAACGGGCGTTTGGGATGACGTGCCAGTTGCACTCGCTGACTCGGGGTAAGATTGGCGTAAATCTCATGCCGGAGTTTGGCCGCCTTCTTTTCAAGCGTCGTTATCTCCTCTGTCATGTCGATGTTCTTTTCTTTTGTGAACCGGCGGAGTTCGGCGATCCGCGACTCCAATTCAACCAGAGGGCGCTCAAACTCCAGATTGCCGTTAACCATTGTTCTCACCTCCGACCCCTGCTAAGGAATGGAAATTAAGCAGTTTAGCCAGGGTGTCGCGGAGCTCCCGTCGATCAACAATTAAATCGACAAATCCATGCTCCATCACAAATTCCGAGCGATGCGACCCCGGTGGTAGTTTCTCCCGGACGGTTTGCTCAATAACCCGCGGTCCGGCAAAGGCCACCAAGGCCTTTGGCTCAGCAATGATGATATCGCCCAAGGAGGCGAAACTAGCCATCACACCGGCGGTGCAGGGATTAGCTAACACGGAGATGTATAGCCCTCCAGCCTCATTGAGCCGGCCAATCGCTGCACTGGTTTTGGCCATTTGCATTAAAGATAAAATGCCTTCCTGCATCCGTGCCCCGCCGGAGGTTGAGATGATTATTAGAGGCAGCTTGGTCTCCAGTGCCTTTTCAGCCGCCCTGGTAATCTTCTCCCCAACAACACTACCCATGCTGCCACCGATAAAACCGAACTCCATTACTCCCAAGATTACAGGAATCCCTTTAATCTTACAGCTCCCGGTAACAACGGCTTCCTTTAGCCCGGTTTTTTCCTGTGCGGCTCGGGTCTTCTCCGGATAAGCCGGAAATCCTAACGGATCGCCAGGGATAAGATCAGCATCAAACTCCTCGAAGCTATCCTCATCTACTAAATTAGCTATGCGAAACCGGGCGGAAACCCGATAATGGTAACCACATTTAGGACAAACCATTAAACTGCGCTCTAACTCTTTATTAAATAAAAGATTGCCACACTCTTCACATTTAACCCACAGGCCATCGGGGATCTCCCGCCGATCATCCGTACTAGGCTGGTGAATTGTAACATATTTGGGTTTGCTACGGAAAAAATCTTTGATTGTTGCCAATACCGATCACCTATCCTCCCCAAGCGAAAATCCGCTAAACCGAGGTTAGCACCTCCTGTGCTTCATCCACTTCCGATTCAGGAACCAATATTTCATATTGACTATTAAGATCTGATCCGCCAAGCGGCCTCAGCATCACCAAGAGCCCTTCATTTTGCAACTGCTCTTGTAGTTTTTCAGCCATGCTTCTACTACGGGCAATAAAAACGACCTTCCACATTTCCGGCCCCTCCTTGAAAAAAGCTATATCCAAAGCCGAATTTAGTGTTTGCAGACAGATGCCAATAAATCCTTCGTTTTGCCCCTCCCATCTCCTGCTAAAGCGGATATTATTGTATTTCGCCCCATAATTTATTATTACCTGCTAATAAAAACGGGCCTCGACGAAGCCCGTTTCCCATGAATGTTAGGTTATCTAATTAATTATGAAGTCTTTACTGTGATTTTTCCATTCTGCTGCATCTGATGGCATACCGTACACTGACCGCCATAATTTGAGATAAAGTGCGACCCTTCTTTTAAGTGTCCGGTATGCAGGATAAATTTGAAGGCATAATCCTTATCGCCGCTGTGGCACCTGATACAACTCGCGTAGTCATCACCGGATACTTTGGGATGGCCTTTAACCGCGTTGGCCTCCTTTGAAAGGCTGTGCTCGCCTCCGGGTTTGTGACACTCGGTACAAGACTTAGCGTTTTTACCGGTAAAATCGGCATTAGCGACATCGCTGAGTTGCCCGGTCCGGTTAGTATTGTCCATCTGATTCACACCGGTATTATTGTTACCAAGTTCATCTCCGGCCCGGTTTATATCCCTAGCAACCTGGTTCGGCTGATTGGTGGCGGCAAACCACATGTAACCGACTACACCCAACGCTACCAGTAAAAACAGTGAAATCCATGTCGAGCCCTTCATAAAAGAACCTCCTTTCAGCATTTAATTTTGCTGTCAGGAGGCCAAAATATGCTCGCAGCAGGCACCAATTACTTCCTTACTCTCCTGCAATAACCTCGCCATGCTTAGTCATAATCAGCGCCTTGCCCCGGATTTTCATCGCCGAGGTCAATTCAGTAAACTGGGCTAATAATACTTCGCCTTTGTCCAATTTTTCGGTGTGATGAAACTTGGTCTCTCGCCCTCTGGTCATCCCGATAATCATCACTCCGTTTTCGAGAGCTTTGACTACAACATAATCACCTGCAGGCATCATCGTGACACTCTCATCCATGCTCATGGGCACAACCTCCTTGTTACTCCTGTCCGAACTCGCTGCGTAGCTGCTCCAATGATACCGGGCGTTTTGCCAAGCCCTGGCGCAGAGCCTCTGCGGCCACAGCGAATGCTACAGCCGGTGCTACCCGGGGATCAAATGGGCTGGGGATGATGTAATCGGCGCTCAGGTCCGAACCAACTAGCGCTGCGATAGCCTGGGCGCTCGACAATTTCATCTCTTCGGTAATTTTCTTGGCGCCTACGCGCAGTGCACCTTTGAAAATTCCCGGGAAACCAAGAACGTTGTTGATCTGATTAGGATAATCCGATCTACCGGTAGCGACGACTTTTGCACCCGCTGCCTTGGCATCTGCCGGGTCGATCTCCGGATCAGGGTTGGCCAGGCCAAAAATGATCGGGTCAGAAGCCATCCGCCGCACCATCTCACCGGTTACCAAATTGGATGTCGAAACCCCGATGAAGACATCTGCTCCCTCTAAAGCTGTCGCCAAATCACCCTCAACGCCTTCTGGGTTTGTTAACCGAGCTAACTCTTCTTTAGCCTGGTTATTATAATCTCTAGTCGGGGTCAGTAGGCCTTTGCGGTCGAGAACTTTCAACTGCTTGACCCCCGCCGCTAGTAAGAGTTTGCAGATTGCCACTCCTGCTGCACCTGGCCCGTTTAAGACAATTGTAACATCGGAAAGTTCCTTTCCAACAACTTTCAACGCATTTATCAGGCCAGCATATACCACGATGGCTGTACCATGTTGATCATCATGAAAAACCGGAATGTCCAGTTCTGCTATTAACCGTCGCTCGATCTCAAAACATCGTGGGGCTGCAATATCTTCGAGGTTAATTCCCCCAAAACCGGTGCTGATCTTCTTGACGATCTCGATAAACTCCTCGACATCAGTCGTGCCAACACAGATCGGAAAGGCATCCACCCCGGCAAAAGCCTTAAACAATGCTGCTTTGCCCTCCATCACCGGTAAAGCAGCGCTCGGACCGATATCTCCAAGCCCCAGAACGGCCGAACCGTCAGTCACCACAGCCACGGTACGTCCTTTGCCGGTATATTCCCAGATCTTTTCGGGATCTTTAGCAATCTCCTGGCAAGGAGCGGCAACGCCGGGCGAATACGCCAATGAGAGATCATGCTTATTCTCGACCGGCACCCGCGAGATTACCGAGATTTTACCTTGATTCTCCGCGTGAAGTTTGAGGGCCTCAGCGTTTAAATCCATTTAATCAATCCCCCTCCTGAGTTTAATAGACCGCGTTAGCTTTCCTGTACCTGATGGGCTATTCGCGCAGAGGCGGCCGCAGCTAGTCCGGCAACGATATCATCCAAAAATGTATTGGTAAAACCATTTTCGCCATTATTTAATCTGCCTAAGAGCCCCTCTTTGCATTTATCGAGGTAGCCAAAGCTAGTTAGCCCAATTGAACCATAGACATTGGTGATTGATAAAGCCAATACTTCATCAATCCCATACAGCGGGTCATCGGTAAGGATAATTTGCTGTAACGGTTCTGGCAAGGCACCTTCTTCGGCTAATAAATCCAAGGTAATGCCTGTCAAGACCGCATGTTGGACCTCCCGTTTATCTAATACCGCCTCAACGCTCTCGATGCACTCGCGCATCGTCAGACGCGGATTATATGGTAATTGTAGTTTATAGACAATCTCTGCTAAATCTTGAACCTCTACACCTCGCGCTGCCAGCCAGCTCACAACCTCCGGCTTGAGGCTTTTGCGAGTTGGTATTTGCGGAGCTAGTTCCGCCACATTGATCACCTCAATATCGATATTAACTCGGGACAATTAAAATAATATTACGCTGCTCTCCCAGAATTTTCAAGAGGGCGGGTTTTCGCATCCGGCCTTGCTCGAGGCTGAGCAGCTCATCTTCGGTGCACACTACCAAATGTCCGGGTGCAATCGGAATAATTTCACTAGCTACAAGGATAATTCCTTCATCCTGTTGCTCGACCCTCCCGTGAAAGACAACCAGACTTCCCTGATTAAGGTATTCAGCCCGTTTCTCGTAGATACTCGGAAAAACAATTGCATTTAAACTTCCGCGCTCATCTTCGAGCTGAAGCCTGGCCATTAGCTGTCCTTTCCGCGTCCGCCGGACGTTGATCGAGCTGATTACGCCGGCCACGATTATTTCAGCGTTATCGGTCAGGGCTTCCGGTTCAGCCATATCCCCGCTGACAAACTCCTGCAACTCTTCCCGGTACTTGTCCAGGGGATGACCGGAAAGGTATAGACCCAAAGATTCTTTCTCGTATGCTAAGATAAGCTCATTATCGGCAATTGGTGCCTGCGAATCATCGGCTTGGCTGCCGTTGGCAGGGGCCAAGTCCTCAAACAGGGATACTTGCCCGGTAGCGATTTGCCCCCGGTTGGCCTGGGCCAGAACCAATTCGACATCGGCCAATAACTGCAGCCGTGATTGGCCAAACTCATCACAGGCACCGGCTTTAATCAGACTCTCTAAAGCGGCCTTGTTTAAAACTCGTCCCGGTAGACGGGTACACAACTCGAGCAAACTACGGTAAGGGCCGTTCTGCTCTCTTTCCTCAATGATGGCATGTGCAGCACCATCACCGACATTTTTTATGGCACCTAGGCCGAACCGGATACCCTCAGCCTGCACGGTAAAGTCCAACTCACTCTGATTGATTCTCGGCGGTAGAACCTCAAGGCCAAGCTCTTGGCGGATGGTAAAGACATAGGACCGCAACTTATCAGTATTGTTGCGGACACTAGTTAACATCGCCGCAAAAAAGGCTGCCGGGTAATATCGACGCAGATACGCGGTCCAATAAGCCACAAGTGCATAGGCCGCCGCATGGGACTTGTTAAAACCGTAATTAGCAAAATACTCCATCGCCTCGAAAATCTTCTGCGCAGTTGCCAACTCCACCCCATTGTCAGCTGCACCCTCTATAAAGCGCTGTTTCATCGCAAGTAGCTCTTCGATTTTCTTCTTGCCCATAGCCCGTCGGAGCAGGTCAGCTTCGCCTAGCGTAAACCCGGCCAATTCAGAGGCGATCTGCATGACCTGTTCTTGGTAGACCATAATCCCATAGGTCTCCTCTAAAATCCCCTCTAATTTGGGGTGCAGGTATTCGACCTGCTGCTCACCGTGTTTGCGTGCAGCAAACTCAGGGACCATATTAACCGGCCCGGGACGGCCAAGTGAGACTAAGGCGATGAGATCTTGAAAAGATGTCGGCCTAACTTGGAGCAGCAACCGGTGAAAGAGGCGGCTTTCCATCTGGAAAACGCCTTGAGCTTGTCCAGCGGATAACATCCGGTAAACCTCCGGATCATCTGGTGTGAGCTTCGCTAAATCGAGAGTTTCCCCGGTCAACTCTTTGACCAGTTTACAAGCTCTATCAATTACCGTAAGGGTGCGTAAGCCCAAAAAGTCCATCTTTAAAAGACCGACAGCCTCCAGCGAACCCATATCATACTGGGTTACCACCCCACCGTCAGCTCCCTGCTGCAACGGAACAAGCTCGGCCAACGGGCCTGCTCCAATCACCACTCCAGCAGCATGGGTGGAGGCATGGCGCGGCAAACCTTCGACAGCTTTGGCCAAGTCCAGAAGCTGTTGAGCTTCAGCATCATTTTCATACAAAGCTCCCAGCCTTGGCTCTTTGGCCAGGGCATCATCGATGGTAATCCCCAGTTCATTGGGGACCAGCTTGGCCAATTGATCAACTTTGCTAATTGGTAGGTCAAGCACCCGGCCAATATCGCGGATCGCCGCCCTAGCCTGCAAAGTACCAAAGGTGATAATTTGCGCTACCCGCTCGGCCCCATATTTCTGGCGTACATATTCGATGACCTCACCACGCCGCTCATAGTCAAAATCAATATCGATATCTGGCATGGTCACCCGTTCCGGATTTAAAAAACGTTCAAAGAGCAAACCGTATTTTATAGGGTCGATGCCGGTAATGCCTAACAGATAAGCCACCAAACTACCGGCAGCCGAACCGCGCCCCGGACCGACCGGAATATCCTGCCTTTTAGCGAAGCGGATAAAATCCCAAACAATGAGGAAGTAGTCGCTATAACCCAAGGTGGAGATTACCTTTAACTCATGTTCGAGCCGCTTTCTCACCTCAACTGGCGGGTTAGCGCCGTACTTATCCGGAAGTGCCTGTTCACACAAGAAACGCAGGTAGTCAGCAGCATCATGGTGATCGGCCGGCAAATCAAAGACAGGCAGGTACATGCGGCCTAGCTCCAGTTCAAATCGGCAGCGCTCGGCAATCCGCTGCGTATTCCGGATCGCTTCTGGTACTGCCCGAAATAGCTCGGCCATCTCCTCGCCGGATTTTAAGTAAAACTGATCAGACTCAAAACGCATCCGGTCGTGATCGGCTACCTTCGTCCCGGTGCCAACACATAATAAACAGTCATGGGCGATCGCATCAGCGCGGGTCAAATAATGCACATCATTGGTCGCTACTACCGGAATCCCTAGCTCCTGACTGATCTGCAACAGCCCGGCATTGACTTGCGCTTGTCCCGGTAGGCCTTGATCTTGCAATTCTAGATAAAATCGTTCAGGTCCAAAAATCTCCAGATAACTACGGGCAGCTGCTTTGGCTCCATGATAATCATTGGCTAATAACAAGGCCGGAATTTCGCCGGCCAGACAAGAACTGAGGGCAATCAAACCTGCATTATACTCAGCGAGCATTTCTTTGTCTATCCGCGGTTTGTAGTAAAAGCCCTCTAAATGAGCTGCGGTAACCAAACGCACCAAATTATGATATCCGGTTTGATCTTCGCACAGCAATACCAAATGAAAGAAGCGGGTCGAAGCTGATGGGGTCTTATCAAAGCGGGAACCCGGGGCGACATATACTTCACAGCCAATAATCGGCTTAATCCCGTACTTGCGGGCTTGGCGTGCAAAGGTAACTGCAGCATAGAGATTCCCATGGTCGGTCACGGCTAGGCTGGACATACCCAACTGCCTGGCCCGATCCAATAGCTTGTCCACCGGACAAAAGCCATCAAGCAGGCTGTATTCCGAGTGGCAATGCAGATGTACAAAGCTGCTTGCAAGAAGCGTCATTAATCTATACTCACCCGATTAATCTTGGCGCCCAAGGAACGCAGCTTTAGTTCGAGATCTTCATATCCGCGATCAATATGCTCGATCCCGGAGATCTCGGTAACTCCCTCAGCCGCCAAACTTGCTACGATTAACGCCGCGCCTGCCCGGAGGTCAGTAGTCTCTACCGGCGCACCGGTCAGTTTAGGCACGCCACGGACAATTGCGGTGCCATGCTCTACCTTGATATCCGCTCCCATGCGGCGGAGTTCATCAACATACCGAAAACGGTCAAAGATGTTTTCGCGAATGATACTAGTCCCTTCGGCGATGCTCATCAAAGCGACAAAAGGCTGTTGGAGATCGGTCGGAAAACCGGGGTAAGGAGCGGTTTCGATATCAACGGCCTTGGGCCGTGCCGGAGTCGACACCCTGATCTCACTCAAAGACTCTTCGATCTTGACTCCAGCCTCTTGTAAGTTTAACACGACCGAGCGAACATGCTCCGGCACCAAATCTTTAATAACAACATCTCCGCCGGTTATCGCGGTAGCGATCATCAGGGTGCCAGCCTCTATCCGGTCGGGGATAATCGAGTACTCGGTACCCCGTAACCTCTTAACACCTTCAATTTTAATCACATTGGTTCCGGCGCCTCTCACCTTGGCGCCCATCGAGTTCAGGAAGCTTGCCAAATCAACTATTTCAGGCTCTTTGGCGGCATTTTCCAGGATCGTAGTCCCCTCTGCCAAGCTCCCAGCAATCATCAGATTAATGGTAGCTCCGACACTAGAACGATTGATGTAGATCTTGCTGCCCACCAACCCGGTGGCCTCAGCCTTTAACATCCCGTGCTCGATCTGGATATCGGCCCCCATGGCTTGAAAGCCCTTAATATGATAATCGACAGGTCGCGACCCTAAAGAACACCCTCCTGGCAGCGGCACTTCAGCCTTGCCTAACCGGGCCAACAACAGTCCCGCGGTATAAAAGGAAGCGCGCATCTTGCGGACCAGTTCGTATGGGGCCTGATATGACCGGATACAATTGCCGTTAATCCGCAACGTCGACCCGGCAAACTCAGCCTTGATGCCTAATTCATGAAGGATCTCAATGATCGTATAAACATCACTTTCATGGGGAACATTTTTGAGCACACATTCATCTTCAGCCAGCGCAGCGGCAACGATAATCGCCAAAGCGCTGTTTTTAGCCCCACTGACCGAAACCTGGCCACTAAGTGGAGTCCCACCAATCACGACGTACTTGTCCAAGCTTTACACTCCCACCTCTAAGTCTATTTCCCTAAAAATGAACGTAATAGGGTCTCCAAAAGTTCATCCCGGTCCAATTGCTTAACGAGCATGCGAGCGTCCCGATGACTAGTAATGTAGGCAGGGTCACCTGTCATCAGGTAACCAACAAGTTGGTCCAGCGGGTTATATCCCTTTTCCTCCAGGGCTTGATAAACTTGTTCGAGTACCGCTCGCACATCGGGTCGGTCGGTCTCGACCGCCTTGAACATCATGGTACGGTCCAGCTTCGAATCGGACACGATATCCACCTTCCTTCTCATCTTCCCTCTGGACTAATTGGCCTTAAGTATATAGTTTTCCTTTTAACTCAATAGTAATAGCAGGCTCGCCAAGATATCACCAACGATCAAGCCTTTGCCGACCGCACCAGCGCTCTTAGCCTGTTTGGAGAAGAACCAGGCTAAACCTGATCCAATCAAAAGCGACCTCCCCCAACCAGCCGGGAGCAATAATCCCCATGCTAAATATATGTAGATATTTCGACCGCTCAGGATGCCAAAAGTTATGCCGATGCAGAAAAAAAACCATAATAGCGGTGAAAAACCCGGTGTAAACAACCAAGCAAGCCAATCCCCGCCGGCCGAAGGAAAAGAGGTCAATTCTCTGGCTAATTGAGGGGTCTGCAGAAATAGCATGCCCAAAAGAACCAGGACTAGAGTGGAAGATCCCAAGATATTCGGGGATGTAGAAAGTGAACTCCGCCGGAGAGCCCATAATTCTCCCAGCATTACCGCGCCGATAACACCCGATAACAGGCCGGCACAAACCAGTGGCCAGGCTGCAGAGGGCACTAGTTCGAGCGCCCTCCAGACCGGAAATAACAGCAGACCGACGCTTGAACGCGCTAAGAGAGAGTAGCTCATAGCAAGTAATGATACACCAAAGAAGAAGCCGAACTCGGATCCGGTAATTACCAGCACGACCAGCAAGAGAAAGGCCGGTACCACAATCCTACCTTTGTTCCGAATTGGCTCGAAATTCAAATGCAATTGGCGTGGTTGAGTGAGGTTTCGCAGCCCTACTTTAACCAACCAACATCCGAATGGAAGAGCTAGCAGTATAAGCGCGCAACTTCGCAGAGTGACCACTACAGTTTCCGCAGACCCAAAGTTAAAGTAAGTCCGGTGCAGATCAGCCAAGCAAGCTGCAATACCGGTTGCCCATAACGGCCTGCCTGTGCCGGTTGCCAAGGCTAAACCACTAATCACAGGGCTGAACCCAAAACCTGATAAGCGTATCCAGGTTGCACTAATAAGCGCCAACGAAAACTGCGGGGCCCGCTTGGTCTCCGGCTCCAAAAGCTGTTTCAGCCAAGGCTCGTCCATCGTCGAAAAAGTAGCTGGATATAGTGATACCGGTAGCGACCAGGCCCAAAATAGTCCTAAGGCCAAAGCGGAAAGGGCTATTTTCGGAGATAAAGATGCTACAGGCAGGAGAATTGCCCATCTGAAGATAGCCCCCCAGCTCGCAGAGGAGGTGGCTAAGTCCTCTCGAGCAGCTGATGTCAGATTTGGCCTCAGGGTTAGCATCAGCATGGGAAATAGTAATGGTAGCATTACCAATCCGGCCTGCTGGTTTAAGGTGGCCACCAGCTTAGTTGGGTTCTGCGCCAGGGTCAGTGCTAACAGTATTGCCGTGCCGCATAAGAGCCTTCGGTGCATTTTGTCAACTGACACAGCCTTTACCTCCCCCTTATCCACATAAAGCTATGCTGACAAGCCGTAAAATATGAATGTTTAAGGAGGTGAGGCCGAAAGTGCAAAGAAGTGGCAAACCCAACCCCGGGATCTTTATTGATGGGCGAGTATCTGTAGATCCGGTCCCACTCCAACAGGGCGAACCAGCTTATATTCGCTACACCGGGCTGTTGGCTAAGTCCGGTGCTGATAAAGTCTACTTGCACAGTGGATATGGGCAGACAAACTGGCAGGATCTCAAAGACACCGAGATGTTTCACGATGGCACCAGTTGGTATGCGCGTCTGATTATCAATGGGCCGGAAAAACTGCGGTTTTGTTTCCACGACTCCGCGATGAACTGGGATAACAACAATATGATGGACTGGTGCTGTGATATTGTTAAATCGGATCAAAAGCCATATTAACGATGACAAAACCCGTCACGAGCGACGGGTTTTGCGCTGCAAGGCTGACTTAATAACGGTATGCGTTTAAACCATTATGCACCTCATAGGTCCAGTTTTTTCCGTAGTTATTATCCCAAGATTCACCATCAGTGAAGCAGAAATGAAATTGGGTGTCCGTATCGATAGCAATATCCGCTTGGAAAGAACCATCGGGCAATTTGTTCATGGGCACATCGAATACTGGGTTCCACTGATTTCCGGTGCCGTACCCGGCATGTAGGATAATCTCGCGGGCCCCGTTTTGAGCGAGAAACCCATTGTATTTAACGGTGACTGTTTCACCTGTAGTAATTGGAGTTGGGGAAACTTCAATGCCGTACTCTTCCTGATAGTTGCGGCCAAAACGACGCCATAATTCGAGCATTAATTACACCCTCCTTTCGCGTAGCTGTCTAGAATCTAGTCTACCCGTCAGGATGGTATTAGATATAAAGAAAGATATCGTAGCCTAGGCAAGCCTTGGCAGGTTTTTTTTGCAGGGATTACCCTGTAGGCTTTGCAGACACCCTAAACCAGCAACTATACTCAGATATAGAAATGGGTTCAAATAGAATCGTGAAACGGGCCTTCTAATAAGAAAACTTCATCGTAAGTAAAATTTTTATCTTTCAACAGTCTTTCGCTGCAAGTATAAGAATCACATATTTGAGCTAGTATTTCGGGAATGGTTGAATTGGGAGCCCGATCCAATCTATAAAGTGTTTCTTGTGCCGTCTGGCGAACATATGTTTTTAGGTTGGTCAGAAGTTGTTCAAGATTATTAGGGCTTGTCCCACAATGTGCAATCTCATTACGAACCCTGTAAAGGCGAGCTAATTGCATTTGTACATTCTCATAGTGTCTGCGCGTGAGTTCCAAGATATTATCCGAATTAGATAATGCCGACCTTAATTTACGATATCGGTATAATAGCAGAGTATGGGAACTGCATAGTTGCTCTAGCCGAGATGATTCGTTTGAATCTCTTATCATTATTAGTAGTTCTCTTACTATTTGACCATAGGAGTCCATGGAAAACACAGGACTGATCGAATTTAGATTTACGGAACACCTCTTGCAGTCCTCAAAGAAATTCCTCAATAACCTATAAATGTACCGATTACTAAGTACAGCTGGAACAACGCTTGTTATTTGTTCTATTGGCAGGCGATCATCAACCTTAGTGAAAGACTCTAAGGCCACCCAATAATTGAGAAACGAACCCTCAGGTAAAAGACTGTCCTCCGCAAGCCTTGAATATAAGAAAAGACTCTGAAATCTTTCCCTTGCGTCATGGTTCTCATTTTCTCTTTCTAAAACATCAATGGTTGATTCAAATAGCTTTGCTGAGAACTGTGTGTGCTTGCGGTGAGAACGCGGAAACTGGGTATCACTAGAGATTACCTTGTTCTGCTCCGCGTCTATGACAACTATGGTAATCCCTTGATTAAAGGGGCTCATGTCCAACTCGTAAAAGCTCATAATATTAATTTGGTGCAGTATTTCTGCGAATGCGCGCCGGGCCGCCCCCTGCCCCGCAAAAGCAAGAACGTCAATTTGAACATAACTGTTGTGCGGACTCAACTTGTCCTTCAATGAGGGAATATCAAACTTGGCTTTCACTGTGTCAGCATCCATGACCTCATACTTCGCATATTTAAACAAAGCGTCTAATTCAGTGGATTCGGAATTAGGTATCTTAGCTAAGCATACAAAGGATTTTTTCTGCTGGCTAAATCCATAGGTGAGTTCTTTAAACGCAGATTCGAAATTCCTTCTTCTCGAGTTTGTAATTAGCTTTTTTACAAGAGCGTATAATTCCTCCACAGTCCAGCCCTTATGTACAAGTTCCGTGATTAAAGTGCTCGTTACGGACTTTATCTGATCAAAATCATTAGAAGTGAGCGCTGTTTCCAGCGATAATAAACACCACGTAAGGTATCTTTCCTTAAGGATATTTAACGCCCACTTTAGATGGTATTTCGTTGTGGCAAGATTATTTTTATGATTACTAACATACGATAGTACTGTGTTCTTTATTTGTTTAGCATGCACGTCTAACACGATGTCACTACTAATAACCGCTAAGCATTCTTCGCGCAGAGGTTTAAGGTTTCCATCCTTAATTATGCCAGAAACAAGCAAGGTAATTACGTCCACCAATTCATTCAAAATAGAGTGGCTATTAGTGGCTCGTATTGAATATGTATCGAGAGTAAGCGGATGAAGAAATTCCATTAGTCTTTGAACAAAAAAAATGCGTTGCTTTTCACCTATTTTTCGTCTCTTGAGCAAATCATCGGTGTAATGTTGATCCATTAGGGAACCCTCCAACGATATTTTCGTTGACAGCATTAGAATGAACCGTATATACTGTAATTGAAAAGACATATACTATCATGAATGAATGAGGGGTTATCCTTCGGTTTCCCAGCTTGTCTGGGCCCGACTGATTAATCCCTCTTATTTTCATCATTTCGCTAACCTCGTTTTCGTTTCCTTTGATTATTCCATTTTTACCCATTAATTAGCCGAGCTGGTACTTCACGGATTTATAATATCCTAAGCCTTGGCAGGTTTTTTTGCAGGGTTAGTGTAAAGTTTTAGTAGGTGAACAAGGAAGATAAGTAATGAGATAGAAA